>DHVO01000026.1:0-15762 GCA_002412705.1 Bacteroidales bacterium UBA5206
TAATGAGTTTAAGGAGGAGTAACCAATCTCTCCAGTATAAAAGAAAAGAGCCTGAAATTGAATATTTCAGGCTCTTTTCTTTTTATCCGTTCGACTTAAGGTACTTAAATCTACGCCTAAAAAAGCTTAGTATGTGGCGCTCAACCTTACTCTCGTAAATATCATCAATGGTAATCATAATGCCTGTCTCCTCCACATTCCCAAAGTCGGGGTTTAGGATGGTTCCAAAAACCTTCATCGACGGGCTTAGGTTCATGTAGGAGTTAATGAGTGGTGGAATGTTTTCACCAAGAGCACGCACCTCCTTGGAGAGAATTTTGTAATCCTCCTTGTAATCGGAACCTGTAAATATTCTTGCTAAACGGTCACGGTCAATCTCAACCTCCATGGGGTCAATTGGCGTAACTAGCCCTTCGGTATCGGCAAAATGCTTTTGGAAGAAGTAAAGTAGCAAGTTTCTTGCCTCTACGTTGTAGTTACGGTACATGGTAACCTTACCAAAAAAGTACTTTATACCCGGATAGCGAACAACAAGAGCACCAAGACCATCCCAAAGGTTATCTAGGGCGTAGAGACCTTTTCCTGTGCGTCCCGTTGATTGGTACTTGGGTTGCACAAAGGAGCGACCCAGCTCAATCATGTAGGGCATGTAGTTGCGCTTAAAGTCGTCGCTAAAGTTAAACAGCTTAATGGTTGATAGGTGCATCTCTTCCCCTTTGGACGGGTCGATATTATGAAAACGGTATCCACCAAGAATCTCCCTATCCTGCGGATCCCAAACAATTAGCTGCTGGTAGGGCTTTTCGCTAACATCGTACTTGTCAATATCAACGGGGTTACCCGTTCCTCCACCTGCCGAACGAAATGTAAGCTCACGCAAACGGCCAATTTCCTGCATTATATAAGGCGAATTGTGCGCATTAACGATGTAAAGTTGGTTTTTCCCATGGTTTGTTTCTCTTACAAACTTATCGGGAGTTAGCTCCTTCTCTATTAACGCTTTGTCGATCGGTTCAACAATCTGTTCCATGTAACAATGTATTACAAAGTTGATTATAAGCCCCTAACGGGTATTGTTTATTTTATGCTAGTCGATATCTGGTAAACCATTCTTTTAACCCACTCGGCCCACTGTTGCGGGGTTTTGCTCTTATCAAAGGTTTGGTAAGGTATGGGTTTGCCAAATGTTACCGTAATGCTTTGTCCCTTTTGCCTGTACATCTCATCAACAAGGTAAAGCATCTCAATGTTTGCCTTAAGGCCTAATTTTGAGCGAATTCTTGCAAGGTTATAGAAGAACTTAGAGTTTCGTCCGCTAAAAAAAACGGGTACAACATCGCGCTCATGCTTAACCGCTTTTGCAATGAAGCTCTTTTTCCACTCCAGATCCTCAATTACACCACCCTTTTGTTTGCGGGAACATAGGCCTGCAGGGAAGTAAAGAATTTGATCCGATGAAGCAAAGGCATCCTCCATTAGCTTGGCATTTGCTGTACTCTGCGAGCCATGCTTGTTAACGGGTATAAAAACGGGGTGAAGCTGCTTTAGGTGCATTAGCAGGTCGTTCACCGGGAATTTAACATTGGGATAGTGCTTGCTAATGGCATGAATAAGAATCATCCCATCAAGCCCACCCAGCGGATGGTTTGAGGCAAATAGGTACCTGCCGTTGGGATCGAGATTCTCAATTCCCGCTACGGTGTAGCTTACCTGCATCATGCTAAGAATCCCTTCAACGAACTCGGCACCCTGTTTATGTCCGTGGGTGGCCAGGGCTTCGTTAAGATCATCTTCATGAATAACCCTTTTCAGATAGCGAATCAGAAATTTGGGTAACATCTTGAGCAATCGGGGGCTTTTGCCGCCAATTACCTTCTCTATCTCAATAAACTTTTCGTTTTCCACTGTTATGTTTTCCCCTTTACCGGGTCGAATAAACCCGCATGCAGTGAATTAAGCAAGCAAACATACGAAAAATATTAGACTATTGTTATCAAGAGCTAAAATGAAGAAGAGGAAGAAGAGGAAGTGGAGGAAGATGAGGAAGTGGAGGAAGGAGCTGGAAGTCTCGGGAGTTATCGGAATTGAAGAGTAAAGGAGGTGTTGCCACGCCTATTCATCAATTTTAATCCGTGTTAATCTGTATTATTTATATCATCTGCGTTCCATTGCTCCCTATCCATAAGGGCTACAGCGTATCTAGTTGACTTTCCGTGTGAAAAGTTATTAACAGGGTGGTAAAAAGTGGGTAAAAGTGGTTGAAAGTGGGTTGAATTTGTATAATTTTACTTTTTGAAAAGTGAAAATAATATGTCTTCATTCATAGGCGATTACGTTTGTAAACTTGATGAGAAGGGGCGTTTGCTCTTTCCATCGGGCTTTAAGAAGCAGAACGAGGCTGCTTCCGTGGATCGCTTTGTGGTTAAGAAGGACATATTTGAGAACTGCTTGGTGTTGTATTCTTTAGAGGAGTGGGAGCGGCAGAATGAGCTTATTAAGCGTCAAACCAACCCATACAACAAGGAACACAACCGATTCTTGCGTGAGTTTTACCGCGGTACTGCTGAGGTTTCGCTCGATTCTAGCGGTCGACTGCTTATTCCAAAGCGTTTACTCGATTTGGTAGGGGCTGGTCGTGAGCTGGTTTTGGCGGGACAGAACAGTAAGATAGAGGTGTGGGCTAAAGAGGCCTATGAAGGAATTGAAACTGACGAGCACGATTTTGCTATGCTTGCAGAGAAAATTATGGGTTCGTCGCATTTGGGAGATGAGTAATGGCTTACCATGTACCGGTTTTACTTCGCGAAAGCGTAGATGGCTTAAATATTAAGCCTAATGGAACGTACGTTGATCTCACCTTTGGTGGGGGAGGTCACTCGCGCGAAATACTTAAACACCTTAAAAAGGGTAGGCTTATTGCCTTTGACCAGGACGAGGAGGCGTTTGCCAACGCAATAGACGATCCTCGCTTCATGCTAATTCGTAGCAATTTTAGGTTCTTTAGAAATTTTCTTCGTTATCACGGCATTGAGCATGTTGATGGTATTTTGGCCGACTTGGGCGTTTCGTCGCACCATTTCGATAGCCCCGAGCGTGGTTTTTCCATCCGCTTTGAGGGGCCTTTGGATATGCGCATGAACCGCGATGCGAAGCTGGATGCCTATAAGGTTGTGAATACCTACAGCGCAGAGCAGCTAGCCATGGTTCTAGACCAGTACGGAGAGGTTAATGGTGCCATGCGTATTGCTAATATTATTTGTAAAGCACGGGAGGATTCGCCCATACAAACGGTAGAGCAGCTACTGGATCTGCTTAAGCCTAAGTTCCCAATGGCGGTGCAGAATAAGCAGCTGGCAAAGGTGTTTCAGGCTATACGCATTGAGGTTAACCAGGAAATGCAGGTGCTTAAGCAAATGCTAGAGGCCGCTAAAAACAGCTTGGCTCCGGGTGGTAGGCTAGTGGTTATATCATACCACTCGTTGGAGGATAGGCTGGTTAAGAACTTTATACGCTCTGGAACCTTTGAGGGTGAGGAGCAAAAGGACTTCTTTGGTAGAAGTCAGTCTCCATTTGAGGCGGTGAACCGCAAGGTTATAATACCTACCGATGAGGAGATAGAGCAGAATAACAGAGCGCGTAGCGCAAAGCTTAGAATTGCAGAGAAGCTATGAGTAGCGATAACGAACGAATAGAATTTGACGACGTACAAAACGAGCCTAAGGAATCTAAGCGCTCGATGGGTATTAAGGATTTGCTTAACGGCAACATTCTTTCCCGTGATGGGTTTTCGTCGCAGGTACCATACTTCCTGTTCTTGGCGTTTATTGCCGTTCTGTACATAGCAAACCAGTATAGGTATGAGAAGCTGGTAAAAAAATCGCAGGAGCTGCAAATTGAGGTTAAAAACCTTAGGGCAGAATCCATAACTACCGCAGCGCAGCTAATGTTTATTAGCAAGCAGTCGGAAGTTGCTAAGCTAATTGAGGCTAAAGGCCTTGGGTTGGAGGAATCTGTTGTTCCACCCAAAAAGGTTGTAAAGTAGAAGGTTAAAAAGGTATCAATAACAAAGTAAAAGTGAGCGTAAAAAAGGAGATATTGTTCCGATTTGGTTTGGTCTATGCGGTATTTGTGCTGCTTGGGCTTGCCATTATTGGTCGTATAATCTTTTTGCAGTTCATAGAGGGAAGCAAGTGGCGCGAGCGGGCCAGAACCGTTACCTACAAGGATATTACCATTGAGCCAAACCGGGGCGATATTTGTGCCGCCGATGGTCGTTTACTGGCCACATCGGTTCCGTACTTCGAGATTCGCATGGACCTTAAGGCCGCAGGTCTTACCGATGAGGTATTTTACACTAAGGTAGATTCGTTGGCAATTTGCCTATCTCGATTTTTTAAGGATAAGTCACATTATACATACCGTTCCGAGTTAACCAATGCCCGTAAGTTTGCCAAAAACAAGCGCTACTACCCCATTGCCCCACGCATGGTGAATTACATTGAGCTTCAGGAGCTAAAAACATTTCCGCTATTCCGAATGGGTACCAACAAGGGTGGCTTTATTCCTGTTCAAATAAACAGGCGTATTAAACCTCATGCAAGTATGGCTTCGCGTACAATCGGTTCGGTAAACGAGGGCGGTGTGGCTATTGGTATTGAGGGGGCATACGACCATGTGCTAAAGGGAAAAGCGGGGGTTAGCCTTCGCCAGCGTGTTCCGGGAAACACTTGGGTTGATGTAAACAGCTCTAACCAGGTAGATCCAGAGGATGGTACCGACGTAATTACCACGCTAGATGTGACCCTACAGGATGTGGCCGAAAGCGCTTTGCGCACACAGCTAAGAAAGCATCAGGCCGAACACGGTTCGGTAATTCTTATGGAGGTTTCAACTGGTGAGGTAAAAGCCATTGCAAACCTAAAGCGTAACGAGGATGGTACATACTCCGAGGCTTACAACTACGCAATTGGTGAGAGCGCCGAGCCGGGCTCTACCTTCAAACTAGCATCGCTTATTGCTTTGCTAGAGGATGGGTACGTTGACCTATCCGATAGTGTGAACACCCGAAACGGAAGAATTACCTACTACGATAAAACCATTGTTGACTCAAAGGAGGGTGGGCATGGTAAAATATCGGTTAAGGAGGTGTTTGAGGTTTCATCTAACGTAGGTGTAACCGAGCTTGTAACTAAGTTCTACAAAGGACAAGAGGAGAAGTTTATTGATAGGATATACTCCATGAAGCTAAACCAGCCTCTCGACATATCCATTAAAGGAGAGGTTGCCCCTTATATAAAATACCCAGGCGATAAGCTGTGGAGCGGTATTTCATTGCCCATGATGAGCATTGGCTACGAGGTTAAGCTAACGCCATTGCAAATGCTTACCCTTTACAATGCAGTGGCCAACAACGGGAAAATGGTAAAGCCCCGATTTGTGAAATCGTACCGTAAGCATGGCCAAATTATTAAGGAGTTTGGCACGGAGGTTATTAGCCCATCAATATGCTCGCGGTCAACATTACGCAAGGTTCACGAAGTGCTTGAGGGTGTGGTAGAGAACGGAACGGCAAAGAACTTACGAAACGAGCGCTATAAAATTGCAGGTAAAACGGGTACTGCCCAAATTGCTAAGGGAACAACAGGGTATCGTGGGCATGGTGGAATTAGCTATCAGGCTTCGTTTGCGGGCTACTTCCCAGCCGAGGATCCCAAGTACTCCTGCATTGTGGTGGTTAACTCGCCATCTAGTAGCGTGTATTACGGAAACCTTGTTGCGGGTCCAATCTTTAAGGAGATTGCCGATAAGGTTTACGCTACCAGCAACCAGTGGTTTAAGGAGGTTGACGATGATGGGAACTTGGTTGAGCTTCCCGAATCAAAGAATGGGTATAAACCCGATTTGTACCACGTTTTTCGTGAGCTGGATGTTGAGGTTGAGGATCAGGCGCCTGAGTACAAGTGGGTAAACACCTCGCGTAGCAACGAAATGGTTGCCCTTAAAAAGCGCTCGGTTATACCCAACCTAGTTCCCGATGTTACGGGGATGTGCCTTAACGATGCTCTTTTCCTTATGGAGAACGCAGGTTTACGCGTATCGGTTCGTGGCAGGGGCGTGGTTCGAAATCAGAGCATACAGCCTGGTGTGCGCGCATCGCACGGACAAAGCGTGGTGCTAGAGATGAGTATGAACTAATATATAAAGGTGCAGCGTAATAGCGCATCTTCTGAATAAAATTAAGTGTAAAGTAAATGTTGACGCTAAAGCAAATACTTCCTCCGAAAGGAGTTATTGAAACCTCAGGCGACATTAATGTGCCTGTGGCTGGGCTTACCTTCGATTCCCGCGAGGTGAAACAGGGTTGGCTCTTTTTTGCAATTAAGGGAACGCAAACCGATGGGCATCAGTTTATTGGTAAAGCAATAGATTCTGGTGCTACTACCGTTGTTTGCGAGGCTATTCCGCAGGAGCAGCCGCAAGGGGTTACCTTTGTTAAGGTTACCGACTCCAGTCTAGCAATGGGTTTTATGGCATCAGCCTTTTTCGGTAACCCATCGGAGAGGCTTAAGCTGGTTGGAATTACCGGTACCAACGGGAAAACAACCACTGTTACGCTACTGTACCATTTGGTTAATAAGCTTGGCGGTAAAGCTGGCTTACTATCAACCGTTACCAATTTTATTGGCGATATTGAGGTTCCTGCAACCCACACCACCCCCGATGCCATTCAGCTAAACAAGCTGCTTGCGCAGATGGTAGAGCATGGCTGCACCCACTGCTTTATGGAGGTTAGCTCGCACTCGGTTGTTCAGCATCGTATTGCTGGTTTAACCTTTGCTGGTGGCCTTTTTTCCAACATTACGCACGACCATTTAGATTACCATAAAACCTTTGATGAGTACATCAAGGCCAAGAAGGGCTTCTTTGATGCGCTTCCCTCTACCGCCTTTGCATCAGTAAATATCGACGACCGTAACGGACGTGTTATGGTTCAGAACACCAGCGCTAAGGTTAGCACATACTCGCTAAGGAGCATGGCCGATTTTAGGTGTAAGGTAATTGAGAACCACCTAGATGGAATGCTACTAAGCATTGATGGCATTGAGGTTTGGACTCGCCTAATTGGTGGTTTTAACGCCTACAACCTGCTGGCAATATACTCGGCAGCAAGGCTTTTAGGCTTTGATACGCAAGATGTGCTTACCGCGCTAAGCGTTATGCAGCCTGTGGCTGGTAGGTTTGAGCACATGAAGGCTCCCAACGGGGTTTTGGCTGTGGTTGATTACGCCCACACCCCCGATGCGCTTCAGAATGTGATAGATACCATTAATGAAATCCGCACCAGCGAGCAACGGCTAATTACCGTTGTGGGTGCTGGTGGAAATCGCGATAAAACCAAGCGTCCCGTAATGGCTCGTGTGGCCGTTTTGGGCAGCAGCATGGTTGTACTAACCTCCGATAACCCAAGGTTTGAAGAGCCTGAGGCTATTCTGGAGGATATGAAAGCGGGCGTTGAGCCTGCTAATGTGGGCAAAGCGCTAACCATTGTGGATAGGCGTGAGGCTATTAGAACCGCTTGTTTCCTTGCTAAACCGGGCGATATTGTTCTGGTTGCTGGCAAGGGGCACGAGAACTATCAGGAGATTAAGGGTGTGAAGCACCATTTTGACGACAAAGAGGTTATTGCCGACGTATTTAAATCGCTATAAACAAGGAAGAAATGTTATACTATCTGTTTCAATATCTCGATACAATGGATTTTCCCGGTGCGGGGATGTTCCAATATATCTCATTTCGTTCGGCAATTGCGGTAATCACCTCACTATTCTTCTCGCTGCTGGTTGGTAAGAAGATTATTCGCCGCTTGCAGGTGTTGCAAATTGGTGAGGAGATTCGCAACCTAGGTCTCGAGGGCCAAATGCAAAAGCGTGGTACTCCAACCATGGGTGGCGTTATCATCCTTTTATCAATACTTATCCCCGTTATTCTTTTTGGCGATATCAAGAATATCTATGTAATCATAATGATTGTTACCACCATATGGCTTGGCTTTGTTGGTTTTATCGATGATTACATCAAGGTATTCAAAAAGAACAAGGAGGGACTTTCAGGGCGCTTTAAGATTTTAGGACAAATATCGTTGGGGCTTTTTGTGGGTGTTACTCTTTACCTAAGCTCCGATGTGGTTGTGCGCGACAGAGTGGTTAAGCACCCCGATAGCGCAAAGCAGGAGATTGTTGAAGGGGTTGATAACACCGAGCCTCAGAACGTGGTGCTTACCCCAAACCTTAAAACAACTCGTACAACCATCCCATTCTTTAAGAACAATGAGTTCGATTATAAATCGCTTATCCCATTCAAGGGGCCTTGGGCCGATTATTTGGCTTGGGGTGTTTTTATCCTGATGGTGATATTTGTGGTTACCGCCGTATCAAACGGGGCAAACCTCACCGATGGACTGGATGGTTTAGCAACGGGTGTATCGGCAATTATTGGTACCACGCTGGGTATTTTTGCATACCTATCGGGTAACGTAATCTACTCGGAGTACCTTAATATAATGTATATCCCCAACACGGGTGAGCTGGTGGTGTTTATGAGCGCCTTTATTGGTGCGGCCATTGGTTTCTTGTGGTACAACTCATACCCAGCTCAGGTGTTTATGGGCGATACGGGTAGCCTTGCCATTGGGGGTATAATTGCGGTGTTTGCCATACTTATACGTAAGGAGCTGCTAATCCCCATTCTGTGCGGAATCTTCTTTGTTGAGAGCCTATCGGTAATGATACAGGTAAGCTACTTTAAGCGTACAAAGCGCAAGTATGGCGAGGGGCGGCGCATATTCCTCATGGCTCCGTTGCATCATCACTACCAAAAGAAGGGTTATCCAGAGCCCAAAATTGTAACACGTTTCTGGATTGTGGCAATTCTACTTGCCGTTATCACTGTAGTAACGCTTAAAATTCGATAAAAAATGGCCATTGCGACCGAACAAAAGCGTATTGTAATTCTTGGCGGCGGCGAAAGCGGTGCTGGCGCTGCTATTCTTGCAAAGCAAAAGGGGTTTGATGTGTTCCTATCCGATATGGGAATGCTTAAGCCTAAGTTTAAGGAGCAGCTTAACTCTCACCAAATTGCTTGGGAAGAGGGGAAGCACACCCCTGAGCTAGTTCTGAATGCCGATGAGGTTATTAAAAGCCCCGGAATTCCAGATAAGGCGCCTCTTGTTGCCCAGCTAAGGGATATGGGTGTAAGCATAATATCCGAGATTGAGTTTGCTGCGCGCTACACAACAGCCAAGAAAATTTGCATTACCGGAAGTAATGGCAAAACTACCACCACCTCGCTAATTTACCACATGCTGCAAAAGGCAGGGTTAAACGTGGGGTTGGCAGGTAACATTGGTCAGAGCTTTGCTTTGCAGGTGGCCGAGAACAACTACGATTACTACGTAATTGAGCTTAGCAGCTTCCAGCTCGACGGCATGTTTGAGTTTAAGGCCGATATAGCCATTCTGCTAAACATTACGCCCGACCACTTGGATAGGTACGATTATAAGATGCAGAACTATGTTGATTCTAAGTTCCGTATCACCCGTAACCTTTCCGATGATAACTGCTTTATCTTTTGCTCCGATGATGAGGTTACCGTTGAGCAGCTTAAGCGCATTGTGCTAAGGGCTCAGCAGCTGCCATTTTCTCAGCAAACAAAGGAGAATCAGGCGGCATGGTTAGAGAATGAGCATGTATATATTAACTACGATAATAGCGATTTCTCCATGTCGGTTCAGGAGCTAGCGCTAAAGGGTAAGCATAACATATACAACTCAATGGCGGCAGGCATTGCAGGGCACGTACTTAAAATCCGCAAGGATATTATCCGTGAGAGTTTGGCCGATTTTCAAGGGGTTGAGCATCGCTTGGAGCGTGTGCTAAAGGTGCGTGGCGTGCAGTATATCAACGACTCAAAGGCAACCAACGTAAACTCTACCTGGTATGCGCTGGAGAGTATGGATACTCCTGTGGTGTGGATTGCCGGTGGAACCGATAAGGGCAATGACTACTCTACCCTTCTCGATTTGGTTAAGGGCAAGGTTAAGGCCATTGTGTGCTTAGGTGCCGATAACTCAAAAATCATTAAGTCCTTCGGCGATATTGTGCCTCTAATAGTGGAAACCCGCTCAGCATTGGCTGCTGTGACCGAGGCTTACAAACTATCGCAGCCTGGCGATACCGTGCTACTATCGCCCGCTTGCGCAAGCTTCGACCTATTTGAGAACTACGAGGATAGGGGACGCCAGTTTAAGGATGCGGTTAGGCAATTGTAATTTGATGAAACGCTCCAGTGGGAATCCATTGGAAACTAAATATTTTGGGAATGAAATTTTTTGAGAAATACTTTAAAGGCGACAGGGTTATTTGGATAGTGGTGCTTTTCCTTGCCATTATCTCTCTGCTTGCTGTGTATTCCTCTACTGGTAGCTTGGCATACAGGTATCAGGAGGGCGATACCGCCCATTACCTATTCAGCCAGCTGCGCCATTTCCTTTTTGGGCTTGTTATTATTTTTGTGGTGCACTTAATACCATATAAGTTTTACTCGCCTTTATCCACGTTTTTGCTGCTCTTTTCAATACCGCTGCTGCTAGTAACATTACTATTTGGGGCAAACCTTAACCAAGCTTCGCGCTGGTTGGTTCTTCCGGGGTTGGATATAACTATTCAGTCATCAGATATTGCCAAGGTAGCGCTTGTTATGTATGTGGCTAGGATTCTTTCCCGGAACCAGAACACCATTAAGGACTTTAAGGGAACCTTTTTGCCCCTTATAGTTCCTGTATCGTTGGTTTGCTTGTTGATTCTTCCTGCAAACTTCTCAACAGCGGCTCTAGTTGGTTTAACCTGTTGGCTTATGATGTTTGTGGGTAGGGTTAGCCTAAAGTACCTGTTTGGCTTTACGGGATTGGGTGTGCTGCTTATAGCAGTGTTTGTTGTGGTGATGCTTAAAACGGGCTCGGTAAGCCGTGTGGGAACTTGGCAAAACCGTATAGAGAACTTTATGAGCGACGATGGCGGCGATGGCAACTACCAAGCCGTACAGTCCAAAATTGCTATCGCCTCTGGCGGATTAGTGGGTAAGGGGCCAGGTAACAGCACGCAGCGTAACTTTTTACCGCATCCATACTCCGACTTTATTTTTGCCATTGTAGTTGAGGAGTACGGGCTAATTGGCGGAACCTTTGTGCTGATGCTATATCTAATAATGCTCTTTAGGGCAGGACTAATTATTAAGAAAGCAAAACGAACGTTCCCGGCCTTCCTCGCAATGGGGTTGGCGCTTATTCTGGTGTTGCAGGCAATGGTAAACATGTCTGTTGCGGTTAACCTAATACCGGTTACCGGACAGCCGTTGCCACTGGTAAGTATGGGTGGTACATCGTTGTTAATTACAAGCGCATCAATAGGTATTATACTTAGTATTAGTAGAACGCTTAATAAAAATGAGCTCTTCGATGGAGAGGAAGAAGGTAAAGATAATAGTTAGCGGTGGTGGTACCGGGGGACATATTTTCCCCGCCATTTCAATTGCCAATGCACTTAAGGAGTCTAACCCTGAGGTTGAAATCCTATTTGTTGGTGCCGAGGGCAAAATGGAAATGGAAAAGGTTCCCGCTGCAGGTTATAAAATAGTAGGATTACCAGTGGTAGGCTTTAAGCGCAAGCTATCACTCCAAAATATTGGCTTTTTCTTTAAGCTCTTTAAGAGCATAAAGGAGGCTAAGCGCATTTTTAACAATTTCAAGCCCGATGTTGTTGTGGGCGTTGGGGGCTATGCTAGTGGACCCATGCTAAAGGTAGCTCAAAAGAATGGCGTACCTACGCTTATTCAGGAGCAGAACTCTTACGCTGGGGTTACCAATAAGCTTTTGGCTAAAAAGGCCGATAAGATTTGCGTTGCATACCACGGCATGGAGAAGTACTTCCCTAAGGAGAAGATAATGCTAACGGGTAACCCCGTTCGTCAGGACTTAACCGATGTGGCAGAGCTTCGCGAAAGAGCCTTTGAGTACTTTGGCATACCAACAAACAACAAGGTGCTACTTGTTTTGGGCGGAAGCCTTGGCGCGCGCACCCTAAACCAGAGCTTACTGGCTTACATGACAGAGTTGGCCGTAAACCAAGGCGTTACAGTTATTTGGCAAACGGGTAAGTTGTACTACTTTGATGTTAAGCAGGAGCTATCGGGTTACAACGCTAAGAATATCCGCATACTAGACTTTGTAACCAGAATGGATTTGGCCTATGCTGCTGCCGATTTGGTAATCTCTCGTGCAGGTGCAGGTACCATCTCGGAGCTTTGTTTGGTTGGGAAGCCTGCTATTTTGGTTCCATCGCCTAATGTGGCCGAGGATCACCAAACCCAAAACGCCATAGCGCTGGTTAGCAGCGATGCTGCCGTTATGGTGCGCGATGTGGAAGCTCAGGCAAAGCTTATTCCAACGGCCATTGGGCTGCTACAGAATAACGATAGGCTAGTGGTACTAGCCCGTAACATAAAGAAAATGGCACTACCCAACTCGGCACAAATAATTGCCAAGGAGGTAATGAAACTTGTAAAGTAATAACTATTACCATAACAGATAACCAACATGGTATTTTCTAACATACGGCGCGTTTACCTTATTGGTATTGGGGGCATTGGAATGAGTGCTCTGGCTAGGTTCTTTGCCCATCAGGGTAAGGAGGTTTGCGGCTACGACCGTTCGGAGTCGCCGCTTACCAAGGAGCTGGAGGCAGAGGGGATTGGCGTGCACTATACCGATAGCGTTGAGCTTATTCCTGAGGCGTTCCGTATCTCGGCCGAGCATGTGTTGGTTATCTACACCCCTGCGGTTCCCAAAAATCATGCGGAGCTAAACTTCTTCCAAAGTAGCGGGTACACAGTGGTGAAAAGGGCGGCTGCTCTTGGTGTTGCTGCAGAGTCCATGCGTACAGCCGCTGTGGCTGGAACTCATGGCAAAACATCAACCTCAACCATGTTGGCTCACTTACTTTGCCAAACAGCAGGTGGATGCGATGCCTTTTTGGGCGGCATTTCCAGAAACTTTAGCTCCAACCTTGTGCTACAGAACAGGGGTGACGATAGACTGGTTGTTGAGGCCGATGAGTTCGATCGCAGCTTCCTGTCCCTTTACCCAGAGCTGGCCATTGTTACCTCTACCGATGCCGATCATCTGGATATTTACGGCTCGCACGCTGAGGTTATTGATGCGTTCCGCGCTTTTATGTCGCAGGTTAAGGAGGGTGGTATTGCTATCTTAAAAAAGGAGGTTGCCTACCTTGCGGAAAGCACAAAGGCTAGGGTGTTTACCTACTCGCTAACAGAGCAAGCCGACTTTACAGTAAGCAATCTAACCATTAAGGATGGATATTACCATTTTAACATAAACACACCAGTTGGGATTTTCCCCGATATTATGCTGGGCATACCTGGTAAGTATAATGTGGAGAACGCTCTGGCGGCATCAGCTGCTGCAATCCTTTGGGGTATATCGGCCCATGAGCTGCGCCGTGGCCTTGAATCCTTTGCTGGCGTTCAGCGTAGGTTCGATGTGCGGTTTAGGGACGAGAAAACCATTTTTATTGATGATTACGCCCATCATCCACAGGAGTTGTGGGCAGCAATTACATCGGTACGGGAGCTGTTCCCTAAGAAGAGGATAACAGGAGTTTTTCAGCCACACCTGTTTACACGTACCCGCGATTTTGCAGAGGATTTTGCTCGTAGCCTCGATTTGCTAGACGAGGTAGTACTACTTGAGATTTACCCAGCACGGGAGCTACCCATAGAGGGCATATCGTCCCAAACCATAAAAAACCTGATGCGCAACCAACAGGTGACCATATGCCCTAAGGAGCAGCTGGTGGAAACGCTGCACTCTATGAACCCAGAGGTACTAATAACCATGGGGGCTGGCGATATTGATAGGCTTGTTAATCCTATTGCCGAAATGTTAAAAACAAGGAACTAATGAAGCGTTGGCAAAAAATAACAATTAACGTTACCAAATGGTTAGTGCTGCTGGTTTACCTTGCAGTTGCGCTAGCTTTTGCTTCAAGCAAAAGGGCCGATTTGGTTTGTAAGTCGGTTGATGTTGTTATTGCCGATAGCCTAGAGAATGGATTTGTTACCAAGCGCGATGTTATGCGACTGTTCCAAGGTAAGGATGCCAATCCTGTTGGTAAACCTTTGAATAAGATTAATACGTTGGAGCTGGAGGAGCGTCTTGCAAAGTTCAACTCCATTCGCGATGCTCAGGTTTATAAAACTATCGACGAGAAGCTGGTCGTTCGTATAGAGCAGCGCAAGCCTCAGGTTCGTATAATAAATAGGTATGGGCAGAGCTACTATATAGACGATAAGGCAACCATAATGCCGCTATCGCCTAATTACACGGCCCACGTGCTGGTAATAAATGGCCATATAACCGAACCATTTGAACCAACATACAACACCAATATATTAACCTGGAAGGGGAATAGCGAGGGCGATGCGCAGCCGCTTATAAACAGGCTTTACGACTTTGCCCAGTTTATTCTAACCGATAAGTTTTGGCGTGCCCAAATTGCCCAAGTTTATGTTGGTGGTGTAAATGAAATTGAACTTGTACCCCGTGTGGGTTCACATATAGTTTTACTTGGAAGTCTCGATAACTACGAGGAGAAGTTGGAAAACCTAAAGGTTTTCTACGAAAAAGCACTTCCTGCCGAGGGATGGAACAAGTACAAGCTAATTAACCTTAAGTATAGCAATCAGATAATTTGTACAAAAAAATAATATCATGGCACATAAGAGCGAATACGTAGCCGCAATTGACCTAGGCACAACAAAAATTGTAACAATAGTTGGTCGCAAGAACAACAACGGAAAGCTTCAAGTGGTAGCCTATAGCAAAGCACCATCGGTTGGTATTAAGCGTGGTGTTGTGCTTAATATTGAGGAGACCGTTAATGCAATTCAGCGTACCGTTGAGGAGGTTCAGATGAAGTCGGGAGTGGTATTTGGCGATGTATTCGTTGGAATTGCGGGTCAGCATATTCGGAGTATTCGCAACCGTGGCTACATTAACCGCGATGCTTTCGATAGCGAGATAACCAATGAGGATGTACAGCGCCTTATAGACGATATGCACAAAATACCCATTGAGGTAGGTGAGGAGATTCTACATGTTCTTCCACAAAACTTCATTGTTGATAATGAGGCTGGCGTTCGCAACCCAATAGGGATGTCGGGTCGCCGACTAGAGGCTAACTTCCATATAGTTATAGGCCAAACCGCATCGGCAAAAAACATAGAGAAGTGCGTAAACCGTGTTGGCCTTAAGGTTAACGACCTAATTCTTGAGCCCCTTGCATCGGCTGATGCCGTGCTAACCGAGGACGAGAAGGAGGCGGGTGTTGTTCTTGTTGATATTGGAGGTGGCACAACCGATGTGGTTGTTTACTACGATGGCATTGTACGCCATACCGCCGTTATTCCTTTTGGAGGTAACGTTATTACCAACGATATAAAGGAGGGATGCTCAATCCTGCTGCGTCAGGCCGAATCGCTTAAGGTTCAGTTTGGTTCGGCATTGGGCGATCTTGCCCCTGAGGATAAGATTGTTACCATTCCAGGTATCAGCGGTCGCGAGCCCAAGGAGATTTCCTTTAAGAGCTTAGCATACATTATCCAATCGCGCATGGAGGAGATAATCAACTA
>DHVO01000026.1:15796-17194 GCA_002412705.1 Bacteroidales bacterium UBA5206
AATGAGCACCTATCAGCCGATAGCCCCGATGAGGTTAACCAACCATCGCTATCAACAGCCATAGGCCTTATTCTAAAGGGCTTTGAAACGGTTGAGCGCTTTGGAGCCGATGAGGAGGAGGAACAGGAACTTGAACCTACCGCCGATGACAAAGTGGAAAAGGCAAAACCAGCATCAAAGAAGCTACCCTTTAATACAGGTAAGAAATCAAGTTTTATTGATAACGTTAAAAAGAAGTTAACCGAAATTTTTGAGGAGAACGATAGCGAGATGTAGCACTTGAAAAATTCAACCCAAGTATTACTTATCTCCATTTTATCTCTTTTCATCTCACCCTTAGGCGAGACACACTGTTTCACTAATCACGAATCACGAACATCTAACATAGCAAAACCATGGCCGACGAACTAATAAATTTTGAATTGCCATCCAAACGTTCATCCATAATTAAAGTGGTTGGAGTAGGTGGCGGTGGGGGGAATGCCGTGAATCATATGTTTCAGCTGGGTATAAAGGATGTTGACTTTGTGCTCTGCAATACCGATTCGCAGGCCTTAATTAACAGCCCTGTTGAAGCAAAGATACAGCTAGGCTCTTCGTTAACCGAAGGGCGTGGTGCAGGCAACAAACCCGAAATTGGGCGTCAGGCTGCCATAGAGAATATTCAGGATGTAATTGATGTGCTTGCTGGCGATACCAAAATGGTTTTCGTTACCGCAGGTATGGGTGGAGGCACAGGAACTGGTGCTGCACCCATAATTGCTAAAGCAGCAAAGGAGCTAGGAATACTTACTGTTGCCATTGTTACTATCCCGTTTAAGAATGAGGGAAAGCGTCGTATAGCCCAAGCCGTTGAAGGAATAAATGAGCTGGAGAGCCATGTGGACTCGTTGCTGGTTATTAACAACGAGAAGATTCGTGAGATGTACGGGGACCTTAAGCTTTCCGATGCCTTTTCCCGTGCCGATGATGTTTTGGCCATTGCCGCCAAGGGTATTGCCGAAATTATTACCGTTCACGGCTATATAAATGTTGACTTTGCCGATGTTGAAACCGTGATGACCAACAGCGGTGTTGCCATCATGGGTTCGGCTCGTTCATCGGGGCCAAACAGAGCCATAGAGGCTGTTACCGCCGCGCTCTCGTCGCCGTTGCTTAACAATAACGACATATCGGGTGCGCGTAACATCCTGCTTAATATCACCTCTGGATCGGAGGAGATTACCATGGATGAGGTGGGCCAAATTACCGATTACATTCAGGCTGCTGCGGGCGAGGATGCCGACCTTATTTGGGGTAACGGAAACGATCCTAGTCTTGGCGAGGAGCTTAATGTTACTGTTATTGCAACAGGTTTTGGCACTAATAGCATTCCAGAGCTGTATGCAACCCGTAAAA
>DHVO01000245.1 GCA_002412705.1 Bacteroidales bacterium UBA5206
CGGTGTAGTGGGCGGCTGGTCCTACTGCAAGTACACGTGGGTCGTTTTCGTACCTATCGGCAAAGTGGTTAATGGCGTATTCCATAACAGCGTAAACGCCTTTGCGTCCCGATTCCCAAATATCGGAGGGGGTAACAGGGTGTAACTCAACTTCAATCTCCTCGCCATGGCTCCGGTTTAGGTAAAGTATGGATGGTGTTTGGGCTTTGCCCATTATGCTAAGCATGTTGATGCCAAGGTTATCGAAAACTAGCCCAGCTCCTCCCATTGAGGATATGAAGTACCCGTGCCACGATGGCGATATCCCGCTAAATATGAGTCGGTTTGAACCAGGGAAGATGGAGCCTGCAAGTAACCCTACGCCAATGTTAAGGCTGTTATGCTTGTGGGCAAGATGGATGCCTAGGTCAACGGGGCCAAAGAAATCGCCAACCTTAAATCGGTTCACCTTGTAAAAACTCGACTTAGCATCAATGGTAAGTACTTTAATTTGGGTTATTTGCTGCATCATCACTTAAGTGTTTACTGCAAGATAAGTAATTGCTGCGATTGGCAATGCTTGTATCCTTGTGTTGTATGCAATAAAAAAGCCTCAGGTAGCATATGCTCCTGAGGCTTTTTTATTTGTGCTGTGTTAAACTATTTGAAAATCTCTGCCAACTTAGCTTCTAGCTGCTCGCCGCGGAGGTTCTTCTCAATAATAATTCCATTTGGATCGATAAGCACTGTGTGGGGGATGCCTGTAATTTGGTAGTCCTGTACGGGCTGTGTTTCCCATCCTTTAACTTCCGATACTTGAAGCCAGGTTATGCCATCGTCTTTAATGCCCTTCAACCAGCTTTCGCGATCGTAATCGAGCGATACGCCAAAAATTTCAAATCCCTTATCCTTGTACTGGCTGTAAACCTTAACCACATTGGGGTTCTCTCTGCGGCAAGGGCCACACCATGCTGCCCAAAAATCAATAAGAACATATTTGCCTCTTAATGAGCTAAGGGATATCATGTTGCCATCGGGATCGGGAAGAGTTATTTCAGGAGCAGGCTGGCCAACAGCAATTTTTTTCTGTTTTGCAATGCGCTCATTTAAATCCTTTGCGTAAACGGTTTCGCTGGCTGGAGCCTTAATGGAAGCGGCAAGGTTTTCGAGCCTTACAATATCCATGGTGTCGGCTAGTTGATTCGCAATAATGTATGGCGCAACCACCGAAGTGAGGTTCTGGTTAACAAAACCTAGTATGTAGGTGCCAAGTTCTTTGCTAATTACCTCATACTCGGCTCTTAGTGCTGCTTCGTTCTCCGCGGTTAGTGTGCCATTATAGTATGCTTCTTGGAATTTGGCGCTAACGGCCTCCATTCTGGTTTGGTACTCTCCAAGTTTATCGGAGTAGCCCATCATAAGGTCGTGAGCCTTTGAGCCCTTAATAGTTGCTACTTGTAGGCTATCGAAGTTCGCTTTAATGTCAATTTTACCAGCCTCAATAAATAGGGCGATAGTTTTGTCCTGCTTGCCAAACTGGAGCACATAAATTTCAGGTTGCTCTACAATGCCTTCAAAGGCAAATTTCCCGTTTTCAATTTGAACAGAGTCTATAGGCTTTGGCTGATTCTCGTCAATCTTAAGCAAATAAACTGTTTGGTTGGGAGCACCAGTTACATCACCTTTAATGGTGAATGAATTGCTCGGTTGGCAGCTGTATAGTCCAATAGCTGCAAATGCTAATAGGGCAATTTTTCTCATGTGTGTACTTTTAGTTTTAACACAGTAACCCCAAACGGGGGTAAAGGTTCAATTGGTTTGTTAAAGATTATGGTATAAATCTAGCAATTTTCGGGCTGCTGCAAAAGAGGTGATTTTATCGTTGAGAATATCATCCTCGGTAATGGGTATTTGTTTTTCAATGTTGGGATTGTTGTAGAATGCATCGCGTAGGGCTTCGTTTATGGTTTCGTACATCCAATACTTGGCCTGTTTGCGCCTTCTGCTATCGAAGTACCCATTTGCTTTGGTAAACTTTACGTATCCCAGTATCTCATCCCACAGCTCCTTAATCCCCATTTTTGATAGTGATGAGCATGTTTTTACACGGGCTGTCCATCCCGATTCTGGAGCAGGAAATAGGTGTAGTGCGCTTTCGTGTTCGGCCTTAGCAAGGCTAGCTCTGTCGGCGTTGGCACCATCGGCTTTGGTTATGGCAATCATATCGGCCATCTCCATAATGCCACGCTTAATACCTTGCAGCTCGTCGCCTGCACCAGCCAGCTGGAGTAGCAGGAAAAAATCGACCATGCTGTGTACTGCTGTTTCGCTTTGCCCAACCCCAACCGTTTCAATAAAAATGGTGTTAAAGCCTGCCGCCTCGCAAAGTATAATGCTCTCCCTAGTTTTACGGGCAACCCCGCCAAGTGAGCCTGCCGAAGGCGAGGGGCGGATAAAGGCGTTTGGATCGGCGCACAGCGTTTCCATACGCGTTTTGTCTCCAAGAATGGAGCCTTTACTGCGCTCGCTGCTTGGGTCAATTGCCAAAACGGCTAGCTTACGCCCCGATGCGGTTATGGTTCCTCCAAGTGCCTCAATAAAGGTGCTTTTACCAACACCCGGTACGCCAGTTATCCCTATTCTAATGGATTTGCCAGTATATGGTAAGCAGCGTTCTATTATTTGTTGTGCAATGGTATGGTGCTCTGGTAATGCGCTTTCTATAAGAGTTATTGCTTGACTAAGTATTGTGATGTTGCCGCTTGTTATACCGTCAACATACTCGTTAACCGAAAGCTCTTTCTTGCGTTTGCTCTTAAAGCGTTTAACCGCATCCATGTTTATGGTTGGAGGCTGTTCTACGCCTGGATTTACCGATAACGCACTTTTAAATTCCTCTGTAGCCATTACAAAAGTTTTAAAAAACATTATTGGGCGAAGGTACAGAATGTATTTGAACCTTTACCTTGGAAAGTTTTCATAATGCTGCAAAGCATTGTTGTATAAAAAAACCGGGCTTAACCCGGTTTGTTCATTTATCCTTCGGTAGTTACCGTTCCGGTGAGTCGCAGCACCATGGTTGATGCTTTTGGGTCGTTTGTAATAACCGTAATGGATTTGCTCTGCCTACCAGTGTAGCCGTTTGTTCTGAACGATGCCTTAACAAAACTCGATTCGCCTGGTTTTAGCACACTAACGTTTGGCTGAACGGTTGTACATCCGCATGATGCTTTTATTTTACGGATAATCAAATCGCTTTTACCCTCGTTTTTGAATACAAACTCATACTCAACAGTTGCTCCTTGCTTTACAGTTCCAAAGTCGTAGCTAGGCTGGCTAAATACAATTTTGGGTGCATTGTCTATATCTTTCTCTGTAAGGTTACTAAAGTCCTCTTCCAGGTTTCCACTTATGCTAAGGAAGTTGTTCTGAATGGTTTGGTCGTTTATAGTTAGGTAGAAACGGTCTATTACAAAACCCCAATCTTCGTTCTTTGATGCATCGTACTTAATGACAATAATGCCCTCTTGTTGTGGTTTTAACGTTTGAGGATTGGCTGTAACTGTAATGTGTTTTGGCACATTGAAGAAGCCAAGTTTTGCTGGTGTTTCACCTGGGTTGTATAGGCGCATGGTATCGGTAACTATCTTATTGGTGAATACTCTACCAAGGGATAGATGGTTGTTCAAGAAAAGAACGGAACCAATTTGCCTTCTGTATATTTCGTCTTTGGTTTTTTCGCGCTCCTTTACCTCTCCTTTTACTGCAAAAATTGTAGTTGCGCTCTCGGCGTTGGTATATACTGTAATGGTTTTGTGAAATGGTCCTGGGCGACCTTTAGGATCGAAGGTAACCTTTACGCTTCCTTTGCCTCCAGGAACAATAGGCTCTTTAGTCCACACGGGAGTGGTGCAGCCACAGGTTGCTGTAACTCGGTGTATAATTAAAGGAGCAGCCCCAGTATTAGTTATAACAAACTCGTGTGATACAGGGCCAGCCTCTTCATTTATTAGCCCAAAGTCGTGAGTGTTACTGCCAATGGAAACTGTAGGCATTTTTTGTTGTGCGGTCGCTTGGATTGCGCCAAAAACCAATAGTGATACAAAAATTGTTACTAATTTTTTCATTGTAAAAGCAATTAGTTGTTGTTTGTTGCAACGGCTAGCATTGTGTGTTTGCCTATGCTTGATATTTAAACAGCATTTAATCCTAGAGGTTCAACGCTGCATGTTCTATCGGTTAAAAAGGTTATTCTTGCAGAGAATCTATAACCCCCAAAGATATAAAGAATTATTTGTTGGCTACAATTGGCTTGCCAAAGTTTGCCGCATAAAATCAAGAAGTTTTAATGAACCATTTATTTAGTTCCGTGATTTTCCCAATTTAGGTTAGTTTCATACATTTGTTCCGTTCCTTACAATCCCAAAGCTAATGAAGACTTCTATAGATGCACTTCCCTTTGACTACAATCAGGATGATGTTTTTTTATACATGCTATCGCAAAGGAGGCATTTGCATGCAAATCCCGAATTGTCGTTTCAAGAGGCTAAAACAGCAAGTTATGTTGCCAAAGTCCTTTTAGATCTTGGTTTAGAGGTGCATGAGAGGGTGGCCGATCATAGCCTTATCGGAATTCTAAAAGGGAGTAGGCCTGGCAAGTGTATTGGGGTTAGAGCGGAGCTGGACGCATTGCCTTTAGATGAGAAAACAGCCTTGCCCTATGCTTCAAACATAAGCGGGGCTATGCATGCTTGTGGGCACGATATCCATATGGCCGTAGTATTGGGGCTTGCCAAGGTGCTTTCCGATAATAGGAATAACCTATGTGGCACCGTTGTGCTTGTTTTTGAGTCGGGCGAGGAGTTACTCCCCGGAGGAGCAAGGGGCATTTTGGAGTCCGATATCTTTAAGCGTAACATTCCTGATATTATGCTGGGTATGCATGTGCTTCCTGAACTGGAGGCGGGCAAGGTTGGCTTTAGGGCAGGGCGATACATGGCATCGAGCGACGAGGTGTACATAACTGTTCACGGAAAAGGCGGACATGCTGCACTACCCAACACTGTTGTAGATCCTGTGCTAATTGCATCGCACGTGGTAGTGGCATTACAACAGGTGGTTAGCAGGAATGCGCAACCCATTGTACCCACTGTTCTTTCTTTTGGTAAGGTTACTGCAAATGGCGCCAATAATATAATACCCAACCAGGTTTTACTGGAGGGCACATTCAGGACTATGGATGAGCAGTGGCGTGTTGATGCGCACCAGCGGATTGCATCAATTGCAAAGGGTATTAGCGAGTCTATGGGAGGTAC
>DHVO01000094.1 GCA_002412705.1 Bacteroidales bacterium UBA5206
TGGTAACAATGGGATTATTTATGCCAAGTTTAAACGCCCTTAGCTAAAAAGTAGCTCGTAGGGTCGCTCTAGTGCTTGCCTAACCTCCAATACGCCAAATGCTCTTGTAAAGCGTTTGTACTCTTTCCCCTCGAAAAAAATTATAAGCGTGGGGGCGGTGAAAACGGTAAAATGCCCGCTTATTTCTGGTGCATCGGGTATGTTAACCTCGTAAAATGCAATTTTAGGAAACGCTGTGCTAAGCAGCTCTTTAACATGGGGTTTTAGGCTGTGACATACGCTACATGTTGGTGTAGAGAAGTAGAGCGCAGCAGCTGTTTCTTTTAGCAGCCCTTCCGTTTGATTTAGTGTAGATATATTCATGTGTCGATATGTTTTGGTGTTGTTCATCCAAAAGGGATGGTTAATCAGTAAACCATGCCCATTTTTGTGTGGATATGCTGAACCTGTTAGTCTATTGTTTTTTGCTGTGCTTAATACCTGCCATTCATTAGCATAACTAGCGTGCAGTCGAACACTACTTGGATACCTGCATCCTTTGCTAGTTTAAATAGCTCCTGATTTTCGGTTCCTGGATTAAACACTATTCGTTTGGGTTGTAGCGCCAGAATGTACTCGTAGTATTCCTTTTGGCGCTCGGGGTTTACGTATAGCGTAATGGTGTGTATATTCTCAAACGGTTTTTTCTCGGTATCTATTTCTACGTTTTTAACAGAACCCTTTGCAGAGCCAATAGCAGTAACACTATGGCCATAATCGAGGAGCTTAATTATGGCCATATTTGAGAACCTTCTGGGGTTTGTGCTAGCACCAATTACAAGGGTAACCACTTCTGTAAATTAACTTTTTTCAACAAGAACTACTGCGTATGCCGAAACGCCCTCTTCACGACCAGTAAAGCCCAGCGTTTCGGTTGTTGTTGCTTTTATGGATATGTCGCTAGTATCTATCCCCATAACATCGGCTAATGTTTGCTGCATTAAAGGGATATTTGCTTTTATTTTGGGCTTTTCAAGACAAATGGTAGAGTCAATATTGCCTATGCTAAACCCTTTTTCTGTAAGAATTTCAACAGTTTTTCGTAGTAGAATTTTGCTATCGATGCCCTTTAGTGCGGGATCGTTATCGGGAAAATAAACACCAATATCCCTAAGTCCTGCTGCGCCAAGTAGCGCATCGCAAATGGCGTGAATAAGCACATCGCCATCGGAGTGGCCAACGGAGCCCTTGCTGTGCTCTACTTTTATACCGCCTAACAAGAACTGGTATCCCGGTTCAAGTCTATGAACATCATAACCAAAACCTACACGTATTTTCATGCTTATCGGCCTTTACGCTGTGTTTCAAAATCGAATGCTAAGCTAAACCTCACGGTGTTGGCCATAGGGTTGTTTTGTCCGCTCGATGGCACTAAGTAAGCAAAATCAAGGTTGAAAATGTTATACCTTAATCCAGCGCCAAGGGTAAAGTACTTCCTGTTTCCCTTTGTCTCATGCTCGGTGTAGTAACCCGCTCTAATGGCAAACTGGTTTGCATACCAATATTCAACGCCTAGACTATAGCTAATTTCGTGAAGCTCTTCCTTAAAACCATCGGGTGCATCGTAAAACGATTGAAGCATACCTGCAGGCACCGACACATCGGGGTCTTTACCTGCTATAATCACGGTTTCATCGTTTCTATCGTAAATAGGAGGAGTTGGCACAAGAAGCTTGTTAGCATCAAGCATAAAGCTCATGCGGTTGTAAGCATCAAAGTCTAGCGATACTCTACCGCCAAGTCGCATGTTAATGGGAATAAAGTCCTTTTTCTCCTCGTTGTACGACAGCTTTGTTCCAATGTTAGAAACATTAAGACCAAACGCCATCTCACCTTTTCTAGAGTCTATGCTAATGGGCGATTGGTAGTACATTGCCACATCGGCAGCAACTGCGTTACCCGCTTTGGCAGCAGTTTGACCTTGCTGGGAGAACCCACCGGTTAGGTCGGAACGAATATATCTAAAAGCCAAACCTCCCGATATTTTATCGGAGAAAAGCCTTGAGTATGCTACATCAAAGGAGAACTCGTTGGGGTTGTGATGGCTTTGCTGAACGTTGTTAATATCGGTAAAGGTAATGTCGCCCATAGAGAAGTATAGCAGTGATGCGCTTATTACCTGCTCCTTATCTAAGCGATAGTAACCAGATACATAGTTTAGGTTAATGTCGTTAACTAGTTTTCTTAGCCAAGGGGTGTACGATAGGGATATACCCCACTCTTTATCGATAAAAGCGTATTTAGCAGGATTCCAGTGCTGCGAGTTAACATCGGGAGTTGATGCTGCACCAACATCGCCCATTGCTCCAGCTCTGGAGTCGGGTGCAATGGTTAAAAAGGGAACGGCAACACGTAGAGCATTTAGTCCACCGGTTAGCGACAGTGAGTCGTTGAACTGGGCGTTAACAGTTACAGAAAGGCTAGTGATGATAAGGGTTAGAGCAAAAGCCTTGTAAATAAGATTTCTTGTCATTGGGTTTAGTTTTCTTGCGTGGCAAATATAGTACATTTGGTAGAACCCTTACCCAAACGAAATAGATTCTAATTTATTATGAAACGTGAGACGTGAAAAGTTAAACGTGAGACGTGAGACGAGAAAAACACCAAGCACCAAACACCAAGCACCAAACACTATATACTAAACACTACTTAAGTATTACAAGTTTTTGGAATAGCTCTGCCGATTTACCATTTGATGTTCTAATTCGTACTTTGTAGAAGTAAACTCCACGGCCAATACGGCTACCAAAATCATCAAGCCCATCCCAGTGTATGGGTCCAACCCTATAGCCAATGCTATTGGGCTCTGTGTGGCGAATGGTTTTAACCAGTTTACCCGATTGTGAAAAGACTTGAATTAGCACATCTATGTCGTTCCCTGGTTGGTTGTGCTCAAAAAAGAAGCCTGTCGATTGGGTGAATGGATTGGGGTAGTTAAGCAGATGCGTAATTTTCAGCTTACTATCGGCAACCACATTAACGCTAAGCGTAGCTGTTGCGCTGTTGTTGTGTACGTCCCATGCTTTTACCGTAATGGTGTTAATTCCTTCGCTAAGTTCAGTTAGCTGGAACTCAACCGTTCCCTTTTGGTAGCTATCCAAATCGGCCTCATAGTAGTCGTTTAGCACAATACTTTTTTCTGTGCTACCTTTTATTGTTGCCACCAAATCGTGCCCTATGCCTGTTCCTGTGGTATTTATACCACTGCTATCGGCAATAAAAATGAGTAGCTTCGGGTTTGCATCGGAAGTTCCGCCCGATACAAAGTTTTTATCGTTTAGGTAGATTTTTATCTCGGGACCTTGCCCATCGGGTTTGTAGTTGCTGGTTATACCGCCCACAACAACCGAATTGTTATAGCCACTTGCGGTGGATATTTCCGATTTAGCAAATGCGCTTATTCTGCCGTTGCCAATGCTGTAGTTAATATCTTTTGGGGTGATAAACGAAGCGCTAAAATAGCCATTGGCAATGGTCATGTTACCCTTGTAGATGATGTTGTCGCGGGTTAAAAAGCTCATTGTTGAACCCTGATTGTTAGCCAATGTAGTAACCGTATTCTCCTTATCGAATAGGGTAATAGAACCAGAACCGTTAAAGTCAACCTTATCCTTTGCGTTACTGGTAACCACTTTGCCCTTTATGGTAATTTGGCTAAGTGCTTTTATGGTGTCGGTAGCCGAGGCTAAAGATTTTCCGTTTATGCTATCAATGCTCATGGTGTACTCGGGGTACCTTAGCCTTACGGCAGGATCGCCAAGAAGCATAAAGTTGCGCTTATTGTAACCTGTGCCAGAGAGACGTTTGGTAATTCTTACAACATCACCTAAGCGGTGAAATGGCTCGCCGTTATCGGTATCCTGACTAAAAACTGTTTTAATAAAGTTCTGGTTCAGTACAAAGTTTGGGCTTGAGTAAACCAGGCGAGTGGTTGAGAGTAGCGCAACAGCTCCACCTTTGGGAGAGAGAAGTACCCATTCTCCAGCCGATATAAGGTTGTAGTCGTCGAAACGGCTAAACTCGCATGTGGCAGTAACAAATACATTTAGCTTGTTTATGTTTCTCCACGATAGGATATCGCTAATCATTACCACCTTTTCGTGGGCTAGCCAGCGCTCGTTACCATGGCCCGTGTAGTTAATAATAAGAGCGCCATTGTTTACCCTATTATTTATTGCTGCGTTAACATCGGGGTAGAGCTCTCCTGTTGGCGATGATTGTTGTGGGTAAGCATCAAAGAAAATCTTTTGCACGTTGAACACGGGATGGTTATTCCTTACGTAATCGGCTAAGATGTTGGCGTCGCGCATGTGCACGTTGCCATCCTCGTCGTCGCCAATAAAGCAGAGCTGATTTTGCCAGTCGCCCGAATGCGTTTGGTTGTAGTAGCTGTTTATCTTATTGATAATTGTATTGGCTTGTTCTTGGGTCGATACAGGAAAACGTCCAATTCCAATGTCAATTAGGCCATCGGCTTCGCCTTCGTTTATGTCAAGTAGCCCAAAGTAGTCATCGGTAACAAAAGAGCTGGTTTTGCTGGTAGAATTGCTCGATTGAAATGTGGGGATTAAATTGGTATTCCCTTTTTTGGTGGATACATTATCGTAGGATCCATCGCCAAAGAGAAGTAGGTAACGGGGTATTTCCTGTTGGGTTGAGGCTCTATTGTAAAGCATTCGCATCATGTTCCTAATGGCTGTAGGATCGGCAGCACCCGCAGAGAATTCGTTGTAAACCTGCTCCGTGGTAACAACCACAACCGTTAGGTTATCGGTTTGCCTGTGCAGCTCGGCCAACCCTTCGGCTTGCGATAGGAACATAGGGTGTGTAACAATTACCATGTTGGGTTGCCCCATGGCATGTATGTTTTGGTTTTCAACCTCTGCAAAACTTTCTAGTTCAGGTGCTTTGGTTGGGTCAAAAGCAATAAATTCCCTAAGGCTCTCAGTGGGCACGCTAAACTGCCCGTTACTTTGTATTACAATCTCCTTTGTATCAAAAATGGAGGTAATATCCCAAACTTTGGTAAGAGGTGTTGTTCCTGTTACTATGAACTTTGTGATGTTCCCAGTGCCCACCGTTTGCAAATCCCTAAACGCAAGGGGTGTTCCTGTAAAAATTAGGTTCTGTCGTGTGTTTACGCTCAGATAATCGAGCCACCCGTTGGCCGATGGGCTGGGTTTACTAAACGACAGGGTAAGTTCTAGTTTGTCCGACTGTAGGGTGGAGGAGAACAGCTCCGTTCGCACCGACATAAAGTCGGAGAGCTCATCGCCAACGCTTACTCCGCTTAGGGCTATAGTGCCAATACTTGTACCATTTTGCTTAACACTAAAGCTACTACCCGACGATGAGCGAGCAGCTACCCTAGCTCTTACCTTTATAGGAGTTCCAACTGCAAGGTTTGCCAGCTTGGTGTTGTACTGTTGGCTATTTATAATATCAAACGATTCGCCATACCAGTCGCGTCCCGACTTAATAAGATTGGTGTCGTTTCGCTCAAAGTAAGCATATGCATCGGCAATGCTGGTTTGCTTATTAAAAGTGGGGCTCGATTGAACTTGAGCAACCTCTTTGGCTTGCAAAATGCCATCGGTTAAGTAGTAATAAGTTGTTTTTGTGTACTCGTGCAGCTTGTGCTCAAAGTAGCCTATACTTTCGTTATAGCTCCAGGTAGCAGGCCCTTCGGCGTAGAATAGTAAGTAGTCTGATTGATTGAAAATCCCATCGCTACCTCTTTCTATATTGATGGGGATTTGAACTAGGTCGTCGTTTGAGTTGCTGTTGTTAAATAGGGGAAGCATTCTACCTCCATGCCCCCAAACGGTGATTCTCTCCGGATTACTAAACCCGAGCGATACAAGTTTGGAGTACGATATCTTGTAAACATCGCTATTGGCAACAGCTACCTTTACCCATTTACCTTGCGATAAAACCGAGCTGGATGCAGTCTTCTGGTTAGCCCTTAAGCCCGATACCTTATGCCTAGTATTGGTAAGTACAACATCAAAGGAAACCAACCGCTCTGTTGCCCCAGCTGAATTAACCCTTAACGCAGGAACCGTAACCTGTATGAACGCCTTTTTGCGTTCAATTGCAATTTTTGCTGAGGTTGTAGCGTATCTATTCTGAATAGCGGTGAGCCCAGTTGAAGTACTACTATTCACCCTCTCATATACCATATTATTAATGGTAGCTTCTAACTCCATACTTCTAGTTGCATCTAGATTAATGGGGATTAACTCAAAGTAATGAGGAAGGAGAGCCTCTTTATCGAAAAAAATGGCTTGTTCTAAAGTGTATGGCGTAGTTAGTTCGGTGCTGCTACTTTTTGTCCACGGAACCGATATGCTATATGTTTGTCCCCAAACTGGCTGTATTATGGCAGCTACAAGTGCAATTAAAGCTATTGAGCGGAGCATTGGAATTCTTATTTTTTGCAAAATAAACATAAAGTTTGGTATATGCCCATTGCATTTTGTGTTAACACCTTTTCTTGTTGATCTCAAAAACGTAATAGCCACCCTTTTATTTTTATGTGTCCTAATCTTCCTTTAGAATGCATGTGTTTAATGGAACTGCTACTGGTTTTCTGGTTTGTAATAATCTAATATTTAGGC
>DHVO01000184.1 GCA_002412705.1 Bacteroidales bacterium UBA5206
TTATGTTGACGAACCCGAGTTGTTTGTACAAACCATAAGGGATTTTATAACAAAATAAAAGCCCAAAGACTATGGAAGAGGCTCTCTTCATCAGGCAGAACTGATGTAGAGAGCCTTTTTGCCAACAATTCTCATTCAGCAGCCACAGCCTTGTACCATGCACTTAACTATGAAATCCCTTTTCAGATTCAATTTAACTAACATAAGGTAGATCAACCTAAGTACGTACAAAACAAATATACTAGCAATTAATATTACATGTTGTTAAAAACCAATAACATGCAGAAAAAGGGTTGCATGTAAAGGCGAAGATTGTAATCATTTAGAACATTATTTTTATTACATTTAACTTAGTTTTTAAAAGTATCTACATTATAGATAAACTAAGAAAAGTACAACAGGCTTATCTGAAACACATAGAAGTAACCAGTTTTATAATAAATAATACTTTTTTAATTCAATGAAGATCATTTTTTTCGCAACCATTCTATTTCTATCAACACATTTTGTTTCTGGGCAAATAGCCTTTAGTGATTTTGAAGCATCGTTGGAACTAAACAACTTGGCAAGAGCCGAATTCAACAAAAAGCAATACAATACAGCCATTAATTATTTACAAAAGGCAATAAAACTAGATTCCACCAATAGAAGTGCCCACATAAATTTATGCCTAGCATACTATCAGAAAAAAGAATTTGAACTAATGTATTCACACTTAGAGCAAGCAAAACAAATATTCCTTGAAGATGATGAAATATTTTACCATTCGGGAAACGCACTTCAGAAACTAGGAAAATTAAGTGATGCTATTGATAGCTATAGTCAGGCAATAAAATACAGCAAGGTAAATGGGGAAGACTTCCCTTTAGTTTATGCCTACTATTTAAATCGTGGCATCTGTTTTTTCCATCAGCAAAAATATGAGCTAGCACTAGAAGATTTCAACTACACGTTAAAACTCAATGAAAACAGTAGCCCTGCCTATTCCAACAGAGGACACATATACTTCATTTTAAAAAAAACAGATGAAGCATGCGCCGATTGGAAAAGAGCAAAAGAACTGGGCGAGAGTAAAGTATCGCCCTACATCACGAAGCATTGCAAAAACTAGTATCGTTTACTCAATATCCCATTGCGGGGAATACAAGAAATCAGGAGACAGTTACGAGGTGTCTGTACAACAAAAAAACACGAAAAACATAGACGTTAAAACCATAATTATCAATGAAAAGAGTCACCCTTTTAGCGCTACTTTTTGGATTACTAAACCTAGCACATGGACAAAAAGAGTTCAGTTACCCACTTACCTTTAGCGACACAACAGCGGACACCTACTTTGGCGATAGGATTAGCGACCCCTACCGCTGGATGGAAAACCCGTCCGATCCACGTTTACTAACCTGGCTAGAGGAGCAACAAAATTTCACAAAAAAGGTATCGAATGGACAAACACGCAAATGGGAGCTGCGCGCCCAGCTTGCATCCATGTATCACGATGTAAATAGGGATAAGATTAGCAGCTACAGGGAACGAAACAAGAAGTTCACAAACAAGTATGATTTTGAGGAGAAGCTTACCAACTTCAGCAAATCGAGTGACCTGCTTTTCAAACTTCGCGACAGTCAAAACTACAGGCTGCTAATAAAGGCAAAGGACTACCAAAAGCAAAAAGGGGATAAAATAGACTACACATCAAAAATTATTAACGAAGTTAACGACCTTGCGGTTGTAACCATATCGGTAAACGGGAGCGACTGGAACACAGGATATACCTTCGACCTAAAAAGTGGGCAACGCCTCCCTCATGTTCTTCAAAACCTAAAAGGATCTAACGTTTGCTGGTTTGGCAACACATTGTACTTTGATGCCTATAACACACCCGCCAAAGGCCGTGAACTACTGAATAAAGGTATGGGACAGAAGCTTTACAAACTTGAGATAGGGAAGGACTCCCTACCCCAGCTACTTTACACAAATCCCGATACCACAGGAACCAATCCGTTCAGATATACCATTGAGGATGGGAAACTATTCATTTACCACTTCTTAAAATCGAGAAACACCTATTACAACGCCATATCGTGTGCCGACTTAAGCTCCACGCCATTCTTTCCAAGGAACTTTATAGTTTACCCCAACGAAGAGAACATTCGATTAAGTGTTGTTCACACATCCAACGACTCCGTTTGGCTAAAAACTAACTGGAACGCACCCAATGGCATGGTACTTCTGGCCAACGTAAACACACCAAACAAACTCTCGGAGTTTGTTCCACAATACGACATGGTTCTTGAGCAAGTGAATCAACTAGGGAAAGATAAGCTAGCCCTTATCTACTTGCACAACGGGCAAAACATTGCGCTGATTTACAATCATAAGGGAGAACTCCTTAAAAAAATTGATTTTCCTAAAGGAAAAAGGGTTAGGTATTTTTACGAAGTAGATGACGTTAGCCACACCAACTTTAGCGTAACCTCGTTCTTTCATCCCGACCTGCTTTACCAAATATCGCTAAGCGACCTTCAGTTTACACCCGTTGAGGCGCTAACAGTTCCATACGACGTAACGAACCTTGAAACTAGGTATGTATCGTACACATCCAACGATGGGACCGAAGTTGCTATGTACATTACATGCCGAAAGGATGTTAAGCTAAACGGGAAAAACCCCGTGATGATATATGGTTATGGAGGCTATGGTTCTGTTGTTGAACCGTTTTTTGAGCAAAGCATAGCGCTGTTTATTGCCCATGGCGGAATACTTGCAGTACCCAATGTACGTGGTGGCGGAGCAAAGGGGAGCAACTGGGCTATGGCTGGAAGAAGGCTGAATAAACAAAATGCTATAAACGATTTCATTTGTGCAGCAGAGTACCTGATAAAAGAGAAGTACACCCAACCTGAGAAAATTGTGGCCAATGGGGCATCGCATGGAGGCCTACTTGTTACTGCTGCAATGATTCAAAGGCCAGAGCTTTTTAAGGCGGTAATAGCCGAAGCTGGCCCCTACGACATGCTTCGGTTTAACCATTACACTGTAGGAGGTGTAAACACAAATCTTTTGGAATTTGGAGCGCCCAACAATCAGGATGACTACCTGAACCTACGCTCCTACTCCCCATTGCACAACATAAAAGAGAATGTGAAGTATCCCAACCTACTGCTTATAACAGGCGATTCCGACGATAGAGTCCCCCCCCTACACTCCTACAAGTTTATGGCATCGTTACAAGCAAAAGCGGACAAAACTGGCCTATACACACTTTACGTTACAAAAGGAGCAGGCCATGGCGGAGCGTTAACCCAAACCGACTTTGAGGATTTACTGCTCTTTAAGTACTATTTTCTGTTTGATAATCTGAAAATTGACTTTTATTAATAGAATTTACGGCCAAGCATTGAATGCTATATCGTGAAGATATTACCTATAGCAAAACAGCGTACCCACAATATTCTTATTTGGGAGTAAAACGATATTAATAAATAGAAATAAGCAGTTGGCTTCTAACTAGGCTGGCCTAATTAGAAGCCAAAACTGTTTCTACATTTAAACAGTTAAGCACTAAAAAAGAAGTACATAATCAATGGAACTAAGAGATTCGTAATTACGTAACTTCTAAGAAACGCTTAGAGAGTACGAATCATTAACATTAACCCAACCATGATTAAAG
>DHVO01000037.1 GCA_002412705.1 Bacteroidales bacterium UBA5206
CTAAAATGCAAAAACGCGGCTGGTCTAATAATTGACCAGCCGCGTTTTTTTAACTAGAAATTTCATTAAAAGATTATTAGTCTTTATTTACGAACAGCATGTATTAAATTTAAAACAAATCTTGAGATAAATAATAATTTAAAATTTACCAAAGACGCCCTGAACTAGTCCATTTGTTTGCAGGGTTATCTCCTAAAATTTGCTGGGTAATAGATCCTTCCATAGATACTATCCAATAGGGTGCAATAGGAGTTGCCCCTACTACAGAAGACAATAGAAACACCTGATCTCCTGAACATTCAAACGTTTTATAAGGAATAGCAAAATCATTCCCCGAACCACCAGGATATCTAATAGCATTTCCTGATACACTAATAGATATATTACGCTTTTCACTTGCAGGTCTCCAACGGGTTCCCTTCCATTCTAACTTTACCTTCAAATATAAATAACTGGTATATACTGGACCAGGATAACTCGCAAAAGTCACATCAACTATTTCATGAACATATTTGCGCTTTCCCACATTCTTTTCTCTCTGAGTCGCCCCACATGGCTGATACCATTGTTGATTAAACTCATGCTGATGTGGTGCACTAATACTATTCATTCTTAGTTTAAACCCACTAGGAAGAGATTTTAAACTATTATCGCCCGACAACTCAGAATCTGAAACTACTTTACTATTTATCGACCAAATAATAAACTCAGTAGTGAAATTTCTTTTTAACTCGTTCAAATTTTGAGAATGTTTAGGAAAAGCATAAAAATTACCATCCTTAAACCAAATAATAGAATCGCCTACTTCACATTCAAAATCTTTATTTAAAATTACTCTCAAAGCATCTGGATACTTTTCTAAAGAAGATTCCTCGGAATAGAGTAAACTATTATGATTTTTAGATTGAGCCCACAAATAAAGTTCATCTTTGGAAGACATCTTTGACAACTCTAAAAATGTTTTGTGAAAATCTTCGCTATTTTCAAAAATTAATCTTCCATCATTTGATAATGGAACAACTTGATTTGAATCTTCTTTTGAGCAAGACAATGCGATAACGCAAAAAAATAAATAATAAAAAAAACTCTTTTTCATTTCTGTCATTTTTGTTTAGTGAAATATATTTACCTCAAGATTTGATTTTCGTATTAGAAATTTCGATTTACCTATTTTAGATTACTAGATAATGAGTACAAAGTTAAAAAATCATTTACAATCCTAAAAAGTACTCTTGATAAACAGAGAAGAAAGAGAATGCATCGTTGGCAACCATGTCTGGATTATTACCCTCCTGCACAATAACTCGCTTCCCAGTATGGTCGTAAATAAACTTTGAACTATCGGTCATAAAGCCAAATCCATCGTTAAATACGTAGTAAGCAAAGGGAACCGATGGTTGCCCAAATAAATCTTTAGAGAACCTATACTCACTGGTCTCCATGCCCATTTGGGTTAGCAACGTTGCAGCCAAATCTATTTGCGAACTGGTATGCTCTACCACTTTAGGCTCAACAGCCAATGCTCCACCTAGCCAAAGCATGGGTATTTTGAAACGCTCTGGAGCATAATTTGGATGCTTGCTGAGGTAACGAACCCCATGATCGGCTATTAGCACAAAAAGGGTATTCTTATACCATTCGCGCGTTTTAGCCTCGCTAAAGAATTGGCCCAAGCAGCTATCGGCATAGTAAGCAGCGCTCTTAAACTGGCTATCCTCATCGGAACCAGAGAACTTTGGCGCAGTTGGTATCTCAAAGGGCTCATGGCTACTAAGGGTAAAAAAGAACTTAAAGAAAGGCCCCCGAGCCGAATCTATATCGGTAAGTAATCTCATAAAAACGTGCTCATCGTGAACGCCCCACTTGGAGTTGCGATACGAACGTGGAAAATCGTCCTGCGTAACAATACGTTGAAACTTAGCACCAAATAAATAAGAACGAATGTTGGCAAAGTCAGGATCGCCACCATAGTAAAAGGCGGTGCTGTAACCCTGCGAAAATAGATCGGCACTGATGGTTGGAAGCTTCGACGATTTTAGCTGATACTTTATTATAGACTCTGTAGATTGCGCAGGAAAACCGCTAAGAGTAGCAACTATTCCCTTATCGCTCCTATCGCCACTGGCAAACATCTTGCTAAACAGAATTCCTTCGCGAGTAAGCGCATTAAATTGCGGCGTAACATCGCTAAGTCCACCAAGCGGTTCAATCATTTTTGCAGTAAAACCCTCCAAAAGAATAACCACAACATTTGGGCGTTGCGTTTTTAGCACAGTTACACTATCGGCAGGCTGCGCCATTAGGTCTTGAAAACGGGCTTTAGCGGTGTTCTTATCAACATAATCGGGGTATTTTTTGTACATGGAACCCGATTTATAGTAGGAATAAATCATGTTCCATACGGCATTCAATGCTGCGTGGTTACTGTAAACGTTATGGCTAAAGAACACCTTACCCGGATTCATTGGTGCAATGCCAAATCCTCCGCGTATGGGGATTATCATTGTTGCAGCAACAAAAGTAAACAAGGGAAGTAACCACCACTTTCCACGGGAAAAACCCTTACGCCAAACCAGCTTACGGTAAACCCAATAAGAAGCTGCAACAAATGCGATACACGCAGCAACAAGTACCACTATCATCCATGGTTTAACAGAGGCAAAAGCCTCGCCTGGCGTTTTTAAGTAAAGCAACGGCGTTGCATCTATTCTATAACCCCAGTTTCGGTATAACTCTAAATCCGATATAATAATAATGGACGATAAGCTTAGTAGAATAAGTGTTATTGCTGATGTGGTTACGCGCACAACCCTTTCGCTAGCAAAGTACAGCACGCCAATGGTTAAAGCAACCAAAAGGGTAACGTAACCCGTTTGCGATGCATCCATCCACACACCATGGGAAAAAATGCCTAACCACTCACCAAAGGGAATGGAAAACGATTGCTGATAACTGTAAAACATGAAGAGTAGCCTAGCAACGAAGAAAAAGGCAAGCCAGAAAATAAAATATCTAACTAAAAACAGAAAACGTTCTCTCATTGGAGTAAATTTATGCTGTAAGTAAAACCAATATCTACAAACTGAGTCAAACAAAAACGGTAAAACTAATTTGCAAAAATAGAAAAGAAAGCTAACCAACTAGTAAAATAGGCCTAAATATCAACCCATAAAAAGTACCCCCATGAGAAAAGTGCTTTTGCTACTTACCGTAATTGCTGCACTATCGTGCAGCACAAGTAAAACCAACCCTAATACACCCAAAACAGCAGAATGGGCATTAGCCCTGCACGGCGGGGCGGGAAACATGAGTAAAGCCGATTTTAGCGATGATGATATTGCACGCTACGAGCAAGAGCTAACAAACGCCCGCACCATTGGTGAGAATATTCTTGCAAACGGCGGCACTAGCCTTGATGCCGTTGAGCAAGTAGTTCGATACCTAGAAGATTGTCCACTATTTAACGCAGGAAAGGGTGCTGTTTTTACCAACGCAGGTAAAAACGAACTGGATGCAGCCATTATGAGCGGTTCCAACCTCAGTGCAGGAGCAATTGCGGGCGTGGGCGATATTAAAAACCCCATATCTACAGCCCGTTTGGTGATGGAAAAATCGGCTCATGTAATGATGATTGGCAAAGGAGCATCGGAGTTTGCCAAAAGCATGGGTGCCGAAATGGTTGATAGCAGCTACTTTTTTACCGATAAGAGCTGGCAATCGCTTCAGCGCGCACTTCAAAAAGCAGAGAAAATGGGCACTGTTGGCTGCGTTGCCCTAGATAAGAGCGGTAACCTTGCTGCTGCCACATCAACAGGAGGAATGACCAACAAACGCTATGGCAGAGTTGGCGATGTGCCCATTATTGGTGCTGGCACATATGCAAACAATGCTACCTGTGCGGTATCAGCTACAGGCCATGGCGAGTACTTTATACGCTACACAGTAGCCCACGATATATCTGCACTTATGGAGTACAAAGGGCTATCGCTACAAGATGCAGTAGATGTTGTTGTTAACGACAAACTGGTTAAGGCTCATGGTGCTGGAGGCGTTGTTGCCGTTGACAAAAACGGGATTGTTTACCTTACCATGAATACCACAGGCATGTTTAGAGCATACGCCACATCGAATGGAGATAAAGGGGTAGGAATTTTTACTGAGTAATATTCCTGCTGATGGAAAAGGTGTAGAAGCGCTCTTCTACACCTTTTTTGTATTGAGCAAAACATCAATTGTCTCAACTTGCCCAAATTATTTATCTTTATAGAATCAAACTAATGGGATTTTTTATGGAGATTGAGTTTAAAACCAAAACGTTTAAGAACATTTTTGTGCCTTGGGCTGGTGTTTTTCTAGGTGTATTCTCGCTGTACTTTATTGGCTACATGCTAATTGTATTTCTATTCAACACCAAAACATTCTCTATTCTATCGTTCTTGGAAGATGGTTGGATACACCTAACCTTTAACGCGCTGGTTTTATCGGGAGTTATTGCGTTCCAGTTTAGCATATCGAAAATAACGGTAAAACATAACGGAGAAATAGACCACGAACTAGTGAAGCAGTACTTTATTAGTCACCGCTACGTAATGTATAAGGTTAAGGAGAACAAAACCTACTTTAAGCCACAAAAATCGTGGGAGCGCTTTCTTTCCAATAGGTACTACGTTACCATCATCGAAAACGAAAATGAGATAACCACTTACCTACCATCGCGCCTTCTCTACGACTTTCACCACGCATTTAAGTTTGGGAATCTGTTTCTTAAGAAGGGGTAATTCCTTTCAAAGTTGTGCTTATACAAACAAGTTGCTCCCACCTGTTGGCAAACTACCTAATAGAAAACGCCACATACTCCACCACGCGTTTATCGGGAGAGATACGGTAAACCCAAGCCATTAAATCGTCGAACGAGGTTACCTGATCCTGCTCAACCGTTAGCTTAAAGTTCCTGTATGGAATGGGCTCTTTGGTAAACACAAACACAAACTTGTTAAGCTCTGGCTCCTTTGTGGTTTTTACCATTTCATAACTTGTTGTTTCCGAAGGAAAAGAAACCGATTTTCCAGCAGGTATTAGCTGGTGCGTTTCCCACGGATTTGGGTAAATAAGCGTTGCATGATCGTTATAAAGGTTAAACACCGTAATGTAGCAGGTTTGGGTGGCCATTACCTGATACTGCATGGACTCACCATTTTTATATACCGGAAGAATACCCTGTACCTCAACCTGAAATGTAGGATCGGCCCCCACTTGGTAGGTTACAACCTCTGCATCGATGGTAACCTCAACAAAAAGCAGCGAAGTTTGAGGATCGAGACCCTTTTTAACCCTTAGGTTGGAGTAGCTCTGAACTGCACCACGAATCTCCTGCTGCACATCGGAGGCAAAGAACTCGGCATAGTCATCGCCCTGCTCCCCTTTGTACATAGCCTCATAAGCAGTAATATGCTCCTTTACACCAGCACGCCTAAGTGCTTCTATTTTGGCTTGGGCAAGAGCCCCTCGCGTAGCAGCATCCTCAGATATTTGTCCTGTTATGTAGGCCATTCCAGACACATTTGTAATGGTTTTGGCCTCTTGAGAGAGTACTTGAATTACTGCCCCAAGGGCCAGAAATAATAGGATTATCCGTTTCATAAAGCTATTCTTTAGGGAACTATATAACAACCAATATAGGAAACTTATGTTAATGAACTATGTAGAGTGGGCAAAAACAGGTTCACCAAATGCACGCTAGTCTATTTCGGTAATGCCCAAGCAGCTGTAAAGAGCCGCAATTTCCGTTTTACTATCAGTTAACACCAACATCTTATCGCCAGGTTCAAGAACTGTTGAGCCGTTTGGTGTAAAGAACTTTCCATTCCTGTTAATCATTACAATTAGGGCATTCATGGGAAGATTTAGGTCGATAAGCGACTTGCCCGCCGCAAAACACCCCGCGTTAACCTCCAGCTCCAGCAGCTCATTTTTAAAAGCTTCGCTTCGCTCTATCTCAAGAGGATATCGAGTTTTCTCTCTTATTGGCTTAGATAGCCGCAACCACTTGGCAACATGGGTAAACGTTGTTCCTTGCACAAGAACGCTCATTGCTACAACAAAGAACACCACGTTGAATATCATCGCCCCCTTCTCTACGCCTGCTATAATTGGAAACGTAGCAAGAACAATGGGAACAGCACCTCTGAGTCCTACCCAGGAAATAAAAACCCTATCGCGAAAGGTTAGCTTAAATGGAATAAGGCTAAGGAATACCCCTACGGGACGAGAAACAAACATTAGCACCACCGACGTAAGAACTCCAATACCCACAACGGGCACAATTTGCGTAGGGTAAACTAGTAGTCCAAGCGCTACGAACATAACAATCTGCATGAGCCAAGCCAATCCATCGAAAAAGCGAGATATTGAGCGCTTATGCATGAATGCAGAGTTTCCAAGAATTACTCCAGCAATATAGACCGATAGGAACCCATTCCCTTTAGTAACATCAGATATAGCGTAAGTGAAAAGTGCTAGGGCAAATATCATAACAGAGTATAGCCCATCGTTGGTAAGGTGAATTCTATTGGTAATCCAAACCATAGCCTTGCCCATTACAATACCAACAAGAGAGCCAACAACTAGTTGAGCAGCAAGAAAAAACACCAGATTTACCCCAGAAAACTCACCACCCGATATTATCATGGTAATAACAAGTGTAAGCATGTAGGCCATGGGGTCGTTGCTTCCGCTCTCAAACTCAAGTACGGGACGTAAGTTGTGCTTAAGCTCAATATTCTTAGAGCGAAGCACAGAGAATACCGCCGCAGCATCGGTTGAGGCCACAATAGAACCCAAAAGCAGCCCCTCAAGAAAAGAAAAATCGGTGAACCAATAAACTAGCAAACCTGTAGTAAAAGCAGTACCTATAACACCAATGGTTGCCAACGAGATTCCCTTCCACATTACAGGCTTTACACTAGACCACCGAGTATCCAAACCACCAGAAAAAAGAATAATGGAAAGAGCAATTACACCCAGAGTTTGGGTCATTTTAAAGCTATCAAAATGGATAAGGGCTAGGCCATCGGAACCCACAATAACGCCAATTGCCATAAAAAGGATAAGTGCGGGAACACCTAACCTACCACTTGTTTTACTGGCAATAATAGCCGCAAAAAGTAGTACAGAAAAAAGAAGTAACGCATGACCGTAAACAACCTCCATAGCTATCAAGCATTAAGCATACGTTGAACAAGTGGTCCCAATCCGGCAAAAAAGAACTCAACCGCAATAACCATAACAATTAATCCCATAAGGCGCATCATCACTTTGTTTCCGGTCTCACCTAACAAAGGAACTATTTTCCCCGAACCAATTAGTGAAACTAGAGTAATAAGCAATACTATGGCAATTACCACTATAAGGGTTATTTTAAGAGGTACAGTGCTTGCATCTTCCCAAAGTACTATGGCATTGGTAATGGCGCCTGGTCCACAAATCATAGGAATGGCTAAAGGAGTAATGGCTATATCGCTTGCGTAGCTCTTTGCCTCCTCAGCATTCTCCATTTTAACGCGCACCAAGCGAGCTTGTAGCATATCGTACCCCATCATAAAGAAGATTACACCACCAACAATTCGGAGACTATCAACCGTAATGGAGAAAAAGTTAAAGATAAGCTGGCCTGCAAAGGCAAATAGGATTAGCGCAATAAGCGATACAAGAATAGCCTTAACAGCAACTGCTGTGCGGCGTTTAGGGGTTAAATCGGCCGTCATGGTCATAAAAACAGGCATAACCCCCAATGGGTTAATTAGCGAAAAGAAAGATGCAAAGACAATAAAAGCAAACTCAAAAGTACTCATTCCTATAATTTTGTCACAAGTTACAAAATAATGAAACAGAATCAGCTCGCGGCTTTAAATCGGAATACCGGATGCGTAACTATATCATCAAGTAATGTGCATTCATTAGCCTCAACCTCTGTTTCAAGTACATTGGGAAGTCCTGGAAAAAAATCAATATGGGTAATCTCCTCTAGGTTATCAATGGAAACAACAAAAGAGGCTATCTCCTGCTCCAGCTTCTCATTGGGAATTAAAAAGGCTGCGGGAATAATATCATTTCCCCTAAACATGAGCAATATTTTATAGTATGCTGAGGGAATGGTAATTCTATTGGCCCCTAAAACTCCTATTGAATCGGCAAAAACTGGTCCTGTTACAACAATAACAGAGTCGCATTGTTTAGCCCATCGCCGTACCGATTCCTCTAGTTTTTTCCAAATACCTCTGTTAAAAGCAGGTAGCTGTGGCGAAATATTGCTAAATAGGAACGATTCCTTCATGGCCTGAGCCGACCAGCTCATATCGGCAGCTGGAGCTAAGTGACCACGGTCGTAGCCTGATTTTTTATAATCGGAATCAACTGCAGAGCCAGTTAGCACTGCTGGGTCGGCAGCAAACCTATCGATTCGCTCCTCATTGCCTCCCAGCCTCGATTTGTTGATTGAGTACATTACCCAGCGAGCCTGCTCGTGCAGCTCCGAATATGAAAGCGTAAATGCAGAATGCCTAACCAGTTGTTCGCCCTTTGGGGATTGAGGCAACCCAATATCAACAAGATATTCATCGCTATGCGTAATGTTAGCATGTTGAATTACCAGCCAAATAATAGCTACCCCAAATAGGAGTATTAAAAACCAAAATAACTTTTGCCTTTTCATTGTTCTCAGGAATTATTGCTCGCCATAGCCCCTTTTACTATATGCTACTGGGGCTACAATATGATGCGAAAATAGAAATAGGTTTCTGCAATTGTTATCAAAGCATTCAAAAAAAATTGTTTTAAATGTTCATTATCGAACACCTGCATACAAAAATCGAACAAACACCTCCTCTTAACTATTACTTTTTTAACTAAAAACATGCTACTTACGTATTTTGGCATAATATTTATACATACACAGTGTATCACTAAATAAATTAGCTATGTTTATACTAGGCTTACTTTGCGGAATGGTGCTTCTACTACTAATTGACGCACTTCTTAGCCCCTGGATAGTATCGAAATGGATAAAACGAATGGGCTAAAACGGCTACCCTAATTCATAATAAACAAAATCTTAACAATCATTTACACTTTTTAACCGTTTGCACTAATATTTGTTTTAGATCTTTGTGCGCTGCAAAAAGTACTAAAACATATAGATAGCAATAGCATAAATTAATCCCTTCTATTTTACGTAAAATGAGATCGACCTTAAAATGGCGTAACTGCCTACTCTATTTATCATTAGTCCTATTTCTTCTTCTTCCACACTATCGGCTATTGGCCGAAGAAGTGGTTCCTAATGCCAAACCATCGGTTAGCGGCTACATAAAAGATGCAGCTAACGGAGAAACGCTGATTGGCGCAACCGTATTCATAAAGGGAAGCACAATTGGTACATCATCTAACGTGTACGGTTTTTACTCCCTTAGCCTATCGCCAGGTGCATACACACTGGTAATTTCCTACATTGGGTACACTCCTATTGAGAAAGAGATTACCCTTAACGACAATGTAGTACTAAACGTTGAGCTAACGGAGGAGAGCACTCAGCTGGAAGCTGTAGTTATTACCAGCGAAGCACCAAACGCAAATGTGACCAAAGCAGAGATGAGCGTTCAGAAGTTGGAAACCAAAACCATACAGCGCATTCCAGCGCTAATGGGCGAGGTTGATGTTATTAAAGCAATCCAAATGCTACCTGGAGTTATTAATGCAGCCGAAGGTTCTTCTGGTTTTAGCGTACGGGGTGGTGGCATTGACCAAAACCTTATTCTTCTTGATGAGGCTACAGTTTACAACGCCTCACACATGATGGGGTTTTTCTCTGTTTTTAATAACGATGCCGTTAAGGATGTTAAGCTCTACAAAGGCGATGTTCCTGCTTCGGCAGGTGGGCGCCTATCGTCGCTCCTTGATGTGAGAATGCGTGAAGGTAATAGCAAGACCTTTGCTGCAACAGGAGGTATTGGAACCATATCGAGCCGGTTAACCGTTGAGGGGCCAATTATAAAGGATAGAACATCATTCCTTGTATCGGGCAGAAGAACTTATGCCGACATATTCTTACCCCTTGCCAGCAATGAAGATGTTAGGGATAACACCCTTTACTTTTACGACCTCAACCTAAAGGTAAACCACAGGTTTAATGATAACAACAGGCTCTTTATTTCGGGATATTTTGGACGCGATAAGTTTGGAAGCGATTTCTCAACATTTCAGTTTGGCAACCAAACCCTAACCATGCGCTGGAACCATGTATTCGGGAAAAAGCTATTCCTGAACACCACCCTCATTCATAGCCGATACAACTACGCTCTGGGAACAGCACCAGGTGAAGCATCATCGTTTGAGTGGGAATCCGATTTAATAGACAACTCCATAAAAATGGATTTTGGTTACTACATAAACCACAAAAACACCTTCAAATTTGGAGCTCAAACCATACACCACAAATTTAACCCAGGCATTGCTCAAGGAACAGGAGAAGAAAGCCTTTTCAATAAATTTGAGCTACCGTCTGGTTATGCTCTAGAGCACGGCATTTATGCACTAAACGAGCAACAAGTTGGCGACAAGCTCACGCTAAAGTATGGCATACGATTCTCCATTTTTCAAAACCTAGGAGAAGCAACGGTTTACCAATACAACGATAGCTATGAGAACACGGGAACTGTAGAGTACGAAAAAAACGATGTATTTAACACATACTCTACCCTAGAACCCCGTTTTGGTGCAGTTTGGGCTTTCTCTCCCAAAAATTCAGTTAAGGCAAGCTATTCCAGAACAGCCCAATACGTTCAGCAGGCAACAAATTCCCAAGCTGGTACACCCTTAGATATCTGGTTTCCGGCTTCGCCAAACGTAAAACCCCAAATATCCGATCAGGCAGCAGTGGGTTACTTCCACAACTTCCTTAATAACACAATAGAAACATCGGTTGAAGTTTACTACAAGGAAATGCGAAATGTTATTGATTTCAAGGATTTTGCAAATCTGCTTTTAAACAAAGAGCTGGAAGGCGAAATTCGTGTTGGAGAAGCAACTGCATTTGGAGCTGAACTCTTTGCCAAAGTAAATCTAAAAAAGGTTAATGGATGGGTAAGCTACACCTTTTCAAAATCGGAGCGAACCATTGCCGATGTAAACAATGGCAAAACCTACGCCGCACCGTTTGATAAGCCACACAATATCTCTATTGTGCTAAACTACGATTTAAACCAAAGGGTTAGCCTATCGGCTAACTGGTTATTTGCTAGTGGTGTTCCCACAACTTACCCAACTGGTAGAGTTGAAATAAAGGGAACCATAATCCCCATTTTCTCCGAAAGAAATAAGTACCGCTACCCTAACTACCACCGGTTAGATATTGGTGTTAACATAAAAGGGAAACAAAGACCTAACAGACGCTGGCAAGGTGAGTGGAACATATCGGTGTACAATGCATATGGACGCAAAAATGCCTGGGCAATTAATTTTATTCAGGATGAGGAGAACCCAACCGTAACCAAGGCCGAGAAAACATATCTTTTCTCCATAATACCATCGGTAACATACAACTTTAAGTTTTAACAGCTAAGCAATGAAAACACTTTACTATATAACCATTACTGCTCTATGTTTACTTGCAGCAAGCAGCTGCACTGAACCTTACGATGTTGAGGTTAAAACAGGCGAAACCCGATGCATTATTTACGGCGAGCTAACCACCGATACTATGGCACATAGGGTAACGGTAACAAAATCGGCTGAGTATTTTAGCAATGCAGCGGCAGAACCTATTAGTGGGGCTAACGTAAATATTTGGGATGGAGTAACGCTTCATACCCTATCAGAAGATGCAAATAACCCAGGGATCTACCTAACAAGTGAAAACTATTATGGCGAAGTAGGCAAAACCTACACACTAACGGTTGACAATGTAGATTTACTTGGCAATGGGAATACCCAATCGTATAGTGCCACATCGCAAATCCCCCCCATTTCGGCAATAGACTCAATTGCTGCAGGAAAACACAAGTTTTTTGAGGGATGGGAAATAAAACTTTACGCCCAAGATCCAGAGGAAACACAGGACTACTACCTGTTTAAGTGTAGCCTAAACAATACGCTCGACACCGACACCATTACAAACTACGAAGTTACTGACGATATCCTATTTAATGGAAATAAAACAAACGGCATTGGAGTTTACTTTTTTGAGGGATACGATGCTCTTAAAACAGGTGATATTATAGAACTTGACGTTTGTAGCATTCCAAAGGATTTTTTCAAGTTTGTAATAGAAATTAAGACATCCGCAAGGCCTTCGGTTCCACTATTCAGTGGACCACCGGCAAATCCAAGGTCCAACATCTCAAATAACGCAATAGGCTACTTTGCTGCTTATTCGAAAATCAGAAAACAGACTGTGGTAAAATAGGAAAAAGGAAATTTCTACATTTTATTAGACAAAAAACGATTAAGTATCACATACTACTGTGGAATTTATCTT
>DHVO01000091.1 GCA_002412705.1 Bacteroidales bacterium UBA5206
TAGTAGGTTCGATAAGGTAATGCAAGCGCTTATGTAGTTGGCGAGTATAGGGAGCTGTGCACTTACGCATTTTCACTCCCTATTTTTCCGCTTTCACTCCTTCACTTTTTATTGTAAGATGAAATTGGACAACCTTTGCAGGACAGTCTTAAAGGTTGATTAAAAATGAGTTGTGTTTTAGTGAAGGAGGTTGACGCAGCTAGCGATGATTATGTGGCTAAAGGCGGCTACGAGAACGAATCGCTACTTAGGGTTTACCCCCGCAGTACAAGTAACCTAGAGAAAGGTTTTCCAATTCACGTGCTGGTGTGTTCTGATTATGCATTTATCTCCAACGAGCTAAAGACTGGTTTGCAGCACGCTGTTAGCCCTCGCAAAGTTGAGTTTACAATTTGCCCCGAGTTCTCCTTGGGTACAGATCTGATTAAAACCAACGATTTTGATATAATTCTTGTTGATGTGGACACCAGCGGTGCCCATGAATTTATATCACAAGTAAACGAAACGCAAGGCTGGACTGGCGTTGTGGTGGTTGCCATAACCGCTTTTTTTGACAAGTATAATCTATACGAGATTTTTTCTAGCGGTGCTCGCTACTGTATATCAAAGCAGAAGCCCAATATGGATATTTTGCGTCGTATAGCTAATGTGTTGCATCGATAACTAGTTTCCAAAATTGCTGATTATGTCTTTTTCTGATATTAAAACCAAAGGGAAGCTGATGCTGGTTTTTGGCTTTTTCTTCCTGTTTCTTGTAAGTGTTGCTGCTGTTGGTTTTTGGGGAACATCTAAGTTTAATAGGCTTGCTATGGGGATGCGCTATGTTGGTGCAGCCGAGAAACATTTTTTAGCCAGTCAGGTTAGCGCAAGGGCATTGTCCAACAGTAAGCAGCAGGTAAATTACTCTAGTACAAGGGCAAGTATCGATAGTGTTTTGGCAAATCTCAATAGCCTAAAGATGCTGCTATCGGTTGATAGCTCTACTTTTGAACTAGCCACTGTTGTTGATGATATAAAAGCTTATGTTGGCGATTTTGATATTTTCTATGTTTATCTGAGTGAGTCTAACCAGTTATCTGGGGTAAATGCGCTGCTTATGGATAGCATAGAGGTGTCAATTACCAATCTGGGTGGTAATAGGACACTTATGCTTGATGCCATTAAAGCAAACTCTAGCTTTATTAAGTATCAGCAAACGGGTGATATTGCATATTTGGACTTGGTACGGATGGGCATAAAACCCCTTTTGCAGAGCAATGTCAAGGATATTTCCAGAATGGCAGCGCAATACAGCTCAAACGCAGAGGTGTATGCCGAATATGATGCGTTCCGGAGAAGTGCTGAGGTTGATCAGCAACGTAAGGGTGAGGCAATAATGTCGGCTTTTAGTGCCTATTCCGTTAAAACGGAGCGGTTACGGCAAGAAACTCGGTGGATAGTTATTTCTGCTATACTCTTTATCACTGCAATTGCTTTTGTTATAGCTTTTGTTATAAGCTTGTTTATTACTAGGCATTTAACCGCTTCGGTTAGTAAGGGCGGGCAATTTATAGAGGAGATGGCGCAGGGAAACCTAGTTATAGAAGTTCCATCGGCGATGCTTACTCGCAAAGATGAGTATGGTGATATGGTTAGGGGATTAATTGCCATGATGGAACGCCTAAAGGGTGTTATTTCTGGAGTGGCTTCGGGTGCTCAAAACATCTCCTTGGCAAGTAAGCAGCTTAAGGAGGTGGCGCAGCAGCTATCGCAGGGCGCGTCGGAGCAAGCATCGTCGGCCGAAGAGATATCCGGCTCTATGGAGGAAATGACTGCCAACGTGGATCAAAGCGCTGACAATGCTGCTATGGCCGAGAACATTGCTGTTGATGTTGATAAGCGTATTGACGAGGTGCTAAAATCGTCCATGGAAAGCGTAACCTCTGTTAGGCGCATTGCCGATGAGATTGCTGTAGTTAGCGATATTGCCTTTCAAACCAACCTACTAGCGCTTAATGCTGCTGTAGAGGCGGCTAGGGCTGGCGAGCATGGTCGTGGTTTCTCTGTTGTTGCAGCTGAGGTTCGTAGGCTGGCAGAGCGAAGCGCAGTTGCCGCAGCCAGAATAAAGGATCTCTCAATGGTGACGCTTAGGTTATCGGAGCAGTCGCAGAATAATTTGGATAATGCAGTGCCAAGTATTAAGCGCACAACCAGCTTGGTGCAGGAAATTGCAGCATCAACCCATGAGCAGCGAAGTGGCATTGACCAAATAAACAGCGCCATTCAGCAGTTTAACGATATTGTACAGGCAAATGCTGCGGTGGCAGAGGAACTGGCTACCAGTTCCGAGGAGCTATCGGAACAGGTTGAGGGCCTTCACCAGTCCATTGGTTTCTTTAGGGTATAGATAGCGATAGATGAACAACCATGCTCTTAATTGCTGTTCGTTGCAAGGAGAGAAGATGTGAGATAAGGCTTTTTATATAGCCTTACCTGAAGTGTTTTTATGGCGGTTTAAATCTTTTTACTCATTAATGTAACAGTAAAACCTAATATTTTTTTCGCTTGGGATTCTGTCTGTTGTCATAAAAGTTTAATAGAATTATTTTATCCTGTTTTATTTTGTAGAATAGCGTTAGCTGTTT
>DHVO01000247.1 GCA_002412705.1 Bacteroidales bacterium UBA5206
GCTGCACATCAATGTTAAGGTTGGCAACCGCGGTATTAAACCCTGGGGTTAGCGATAACAGCTTGTTCCTGTCGGCTCCGCTAACTGGATCGATATTGGGAAGAGCTTTGTTGCTATGGTCTAGACTTTGGAACGATTGTGTGAAGTTACCTCCAATCCTAACCTTGAGCCCAGTAAATGGGATAGTATCAGTTTTTGGGGTTTCAAACACATTTATTCCACGCTGGTCGTAACTGCGTGAGTACGAAATACCCTTTTGCTGGGCAAATGCTGAGCTAGCCACAAGGAGTGGCAGTGCGATTAGTGAGAATCTTATTAGTCCTCTTTTCATACGTAAATTGTTTTTGTGTTTTGTTTTACTGTTGCTTTATAACCACCTTAAAGTCAATTGTTACTTCATCGCCTGTCTTCATTGCTCCAAACATTGCTGTTGGAGGCTCAACTTTAAATGAGGTCATTTTTAGCGCCTTTTCCCCTGTGAACTCTATTGCCCCATTTGGAAGTAGCTTACCTGTGGCATTTATGGTCACATTCTGGGTTACACCAGAAATAGTTAGGGTACCTGTAGTGGAAACCTTGTAACCTAAACCTTCCGATGTAAATGAGTTAACCTTTGTAAGGGTATAGGTAATCTTGGGATGCTTTTTGGAGTTGAGCGCATCGGCAATTTTATCGTCCATTATGCTGCCCTTAGATCCTTTTAGTGATGTGGCATCAACAACTACCTGTAATGATTGAATATCCTTTAGCTCGTTGCCTTCCTGTTGAATAAGAAAACTACCTGTTGCTTTTTTAGTGTCAGCAGTCCAATCGTGTAGGTTGGATGTTCCCTTAATCTGAACAGAAAAATCTTGAACGGAATACTTTGTTTGAGCTAGCGTAAGGTTGACAAACGCAACGGATAATGTTAACAGAACCAACTTAATAGTCCAACTTCTCATATGGTAACATTTTAGGTTTTTATTTGGCTATTGGCAACTAAACGCAATCAGCCATTCTAACTTTTGTCACCATATTAACAGTTGGTTGCTAATTATGTTTTATTTAGAACAAATAAAAATAAAAATATTTTTTAGGTGTTATTTGAATAACACACAGGGGAGGAACTGAAAATTCGGGAGATTGACTTGGCTTTTTGCAATTTGTGCTTAACGAAAGGTGTGTATGTGTTACCTAACATGCCATTTTGCTGGGTAGAGCCACCTAATTTTAGTTCTATTGCAGTCGCTTAACTTAAATAATCCTATTATGGCTATAACTACCATGAAAGTAGGTGCTAAAATGGAAGGCACCTTCCGTACCGAGATTTCATGCTCACACCCTTTTGTAATTGACCAACCTAAAGCAGGCGGAGGAAACGACGAGGGTCCAAATCCTTTAGAGGTATTCCTATCAACCCTTCCTGCATGTATTTGTGCAATTGGTAGAATCATTGCAAACCAGCGCAGAATTGAGCTTCGTGGCATCGAGGTTCAAGTGGAAGGGGATATCGATAAGGATTTCCTACTTGGAAAAACTACCGATGGACGTGCCGGCTTTACTGAGATTCGCAGCTTTGTGAAGATTAATGCAGACATGACCACTGAGGAGAAAGAGGCATTCCTGATGGATATTGAGAAGCGTTGCCCTATTGCCGATAACATGGCACAAAAATCAACCATTTCAGCAACTGTTATAGGCTAGTACAGTTTTGGTATAGTCCAGCAGAACCATATCTGCTGGACTATTTTTTTATCGAGTGGGTATTCCTGCTCTTCTCATTTCATCCTTAACGGCTTGTATGGTTACATTGCCAAAGTGGAAAATTCCTGCAGCAAGGGCTGCATCTGCTTTTGCAAGGTTAAAAACATCTACAAAGTGTTGCGGTGTGCCTGCTCCACCCGATGCTACTACCGGAATTCCTACATTTCTTGCTACATCTCCAACCAAATCTAGCGCAAAGCCACTTCGTGTTCCATCGGAACTGAGTGAGGTTAAGAGTATCTCGCCAGCACCACGTTCTTCGCATTGCTTTGCCCAATCTACTGCTTGCAATGTGGTGGTTGCAGTCCCTGCATGGCTAACCACAATCCAGCCTTCGCTGGTTCGTTTGGCATCTATTGCCACAACAACGCACTGATTACCAAACTGTCGGGCTAGTTGTGTGATTAGGTCTGGGTTTGATATGGCCGCAGAGTTTACCGATACTTTATCGGCACCAGCTGCTAGCAGCCGCTCTACCTGGGCAATGCCGCTAATGCCGCCTCCAACGGTAAACGGAATGCTGATGCTACGGGCCACATCGCGAACCACATCAACAAACGTACTGCGATTATCGAGCGTTGCGGTAATATCAAGCAGAGTTAGCTCATCGGCTCCCTGTGCGGAGTATGCCGATGCTAACTCTACCGGGTCGCCAGCATCGTGTAGGTTCTTAAACTGAACGCCCTTTACTGTTCGGCCATTCTTAATATCTAAGCAGGGGATTATTCTTTTTGTTAGCATTGCTATCTAATTATTGGTGGTACATTATAGGTATCCCTCGTACAAAGCCTTGCCAACAATGGCACCCTCGCATCCCAACTCCTCTAGCTGTTTTAGGTGCTCTGCACTGGTTACACCACCACTTGCACGGAGCTTAATTGAGGGGGATTGGGCCAAAATTGCACCGTATAAACCCAACGAGGGTTGGGTTAGCATTCCATCGCGCTCAATATCGGTTATGGCAAAGTAAATCAGGCCCTTGTTGGATAGCGAAGACACCGTCTCGTAAATCGAAACACCAGCATTCTTAAGCCATCCAGCGATTTTTACCTGCTCCTTTTCAACATCTATTGCGGCTACAATTTTTGATGCGCCAAGCAGTTCCAAAAGTTGGGTTACCATATCCATATTATCTATTAGGGCGGTTCCAATATTCACTTGCGATGCGCCTTGGTTAATGGCTGCGGTAGCAGAATCAACGGTTCTTATGCCTCCGCCAAAATCAACCTTAAGGGATGTTTTAGTTGATATTTGCTCCAGCACATTTAAGTGAACTGGCTTTCCCTGCTTTGCTCCGGTAAGGTCAACTAGATGAAGATTTGTGTAGCCTTTGCCCTCAAAAATCTTAGCCTGTTCTAGTGGGTTGGCATTGTAGGTTTTGGTTGTGGCATAATCGCCTTTGGTTAGGCGTACACACTTTCCGTCTATAAGGTCTATTGCTGGTATGATTATCATTGTTAGATGTTTATGAAGTTTTGTAAGAGCTGTGCGCCAGCATCTCCGCTCTTTTCTGGGTGAAACTGAACGCCGTAGTAGTTTCCCTCAGCAACGGCTGCCGTAAAGGGAATCTGGTAATTGCAAATTGCAATAGATGCATTGCTCTGAGGTACATAGTAGCTGTGCACAAAATAGAAATGGCTGCTGTTGGGAATTTGCTTAAATATTCCTGTTGACGTGTGCTCTACCGCATTCCATCCCATGTGCGGAACCTTTAGCTGTACGCTAAAGTGCTTAACATCAAAGGGAATAATTTCTAGCGCGGTGGTGCTACCTTCGGCTGAGTAACGCCCAAGCAGCTGCATCCCAAGGCAAATGCCAAGTACAGGGCGGCTATAGGTGCATAGCAAAATATCCAGCTGTTGACTCTTAATGCTGGCCATTGCTTGGGCTGCATGACCTACACCTGGGAATATTAGCTTGTCGGTCTTCTCCAGCTCATCCACTTGCGAAGATATTATGGCGTTGTATCCTAGCCGTTTAATCGCATTCAATACCGATGCGGTGTTTCCAGCTCCATATGATAGTATTCCGATGGTCATTGCTAGTGCTTTATTTTAGTGCGTTAAGTTGATTACCTGGCAGTTAAATGGTTCCTTTGGTGCTGGGTATTTCGGTTCCAACAAGCCGTACGGCATTGCCTAAGGCACGGGCAAAAGCTTTAAAAATGGCTTCGGCCTTGTGATGCTCGTTTTTCCCCTTTGCCTTTATGTGGATATTGGCTGCTAACCCCTCGGCCAGCGAGCGGAAAAAGTGGGGAAGAAGTTCAGTACTTAGCTCACCTATCCGTTCCCGCTTAAACTTGGCTTTCCAAATAAAGTAGTTTCTGCCTCCAAGGTCGATGAGTGCCTGTGCGTTACAATCGTCCATGGGGAGCGCAAAACCGTAGCGCCCAATACCAGCTTTGTTCCCAAGCGCTTGCTTAATGGCCAACCCGAGTGCTATGGCGATATCCTCGGTGGTATGGTGCTCATCAACCCACAAATCGCCTTTGCAAACAACTGATAACCCAATGTTTGAGTGCCTTGCAATTTGCTCAAGCATGTGATTTAGGAAGCCGATACCCGTATCAATATCGCCCTTGGTAGAATCATCAAGGTTAACCGTTATGGTAATATCGGTCTCACTTGTTTTCCTGTTGATTGTTGCTTGGCGCTTAGGCTTTAGTATTTCGTAAATTTCCTTCCAGTCCTTTGCGCAGTAATCGGCTTGGGAACATTCTTCGGTGTTAATCCGTATCGACTTGGCTCCAAGATTTTTGGCTAGCAGCACGTCGGTGAGCCTATCGCCAATAACAAAGGACTCGCTAAGGTTGTACTCTCCTTTGATATATTGAGCAAACATGCCTATTTCAGGCTTTCGGGTTGGGCTATTCTCATGCTCAAAGGAGCGGTCAATTAGGATATTAGCAAACGTAATACCTTCGCTCTCTAACGCTTTTAGCATAAGTTGATGTGGTCCAGTAAAATCATCAATAGGAAATGATTCTGTTCCAAGGCCATCCTGATTGGTAGCCATAACCAACTCATAGTTAAACTCACGCGCTATACGGCCAAGCCAAGTGAATACTCCCGGCATAAAGGCGAGTTTCTCAAAGGAGTCAATTTGAAAATCGGCTGGTTCGGTTATCAGCGTTCCATCTCGGTCAATTATCAGTAGTCTTCTCATTGCTGTAAAATTGAGTGTTTAGCACCCTAAGTGCAGTAAGCAGCTGCTCATTCTCTGTGCTGCTTCCAACGGTAATCCTAATGCAACCATTGCATAAGGGTTGTGAGTTCCTATCGCGTACAACTATTCCCCTGCTAAGCAGGTATTTATACACGCAATGGCTGTTTGTAAACTTAACTAGCAGAAAGTTGGCCAACGATGGGTAAACCCGTTCCACAATTGGCAGCAAAGCCAGCTCTGATGCAA
>DHVO01000242.1 GCA_002412705.1 Bacteroidales bacterium UBA5206
GCCCAGAAGCCTGGAAACGGCATCTTCATAGGCCTGGCCCGCGTCGCTAACGTTATCGAGGATGACCGGTTCCCCGGAATTGGAGGCGGCCAGCACGGACTTGGACTCCGGGATCACTCCCAGAAGCGGGATGGCCAGGATCTCCTCCACGTCCGTCACGCTCAGCATCTCACCCCGCGCGACCCGCTCCGGATCATAACGGGTCAGAAGTTTACTTTTCGGCAACGTTGCCGAAAAGTAAATTGATCACGATATAGAATAGCAAAAGCGGCTTCCCCATTCAGGCGAAGCCGCTTTTTTTATTTTTGATGATGCTTTACTTACCTATCATTCCATAAAGCATACTAATTTCCTGCGCCCAGATAGACTCATCGGGAGTCTCAAGGATTAGCGGAATATTATCGAACCGAGGGTCGTTCATCAGCATGCTAAACATCGATTCGCCAATAAATCCTGCACCAACGCTATCGTGCCTATCCACACGGGAGCCATGCTCCTTCTTGGAATCGTTAATGTGCATCCCCTTAAGGTAGCCAAAGCCAACAACGCTATCGAACTTGGCAAAGGTGCTGGCAAAGCCCTCAGCCGATTTAACATCGTACCCCGAAGTAAACGCATGGCAGGTATCAATGCAAACGCCAACACGACTCTTATCATCAACAAAATCAATAATGTACTTTAGCTGCTCAAAGGTATACCCAAGGTTAGTGCCCTGCCCCGCAGTATTCTCAATTACCGCCGTAACGCCCTTGGTTTTACCTAGCGTGATGTTTATTGACTCCGCAATGGTGCGCAGGCACTCCTCCTCCGATACCTTTCCCAAATGGCTGCCCGGATGAAAGTTTAGCCTATCAAGCCCCAGCTGCTCGCAGCGCTGCATCTCATCGAGGAAAGCGGCGCGCGACTTCTCCAAGGCCTCCGCCTCCGGATGCCCTAGGTTAATTAGGTAGCTATCGTGAGGGAGAATTTGGCTTGGTAAGTACCCCAAACGCTGGCAGTTATCCTTAAACGCAGCAATGCTCTTTGCCGTTAGCGGTGCGGCAACCCACTGACGCTGATTCTTTGTAAAAAGGGCAAAAGCCTTTGCTCCTATGGCGTGCGCATTTAGCGGAGCATTCTCTACCCCACCCGATGCGCTAACATGTGCACCAATGTATTTCATCGCAATCTGATTTTACAGCATAAAACTAATGAAAAAACAGATTTACGGGGCTATTGTTTTGGGGTGATTACAAATTGGACTAGCAGAAACGAATAATAGCTCGCACCCAACGGATAGTAGCTGTGTGTTTATAGCCACATACAAAGCCCATACTTTTGATGTAAACAACCAAAAGCCATGGCGATAGTAATACTTACACGGGAAGTTGAGCAATCGGAACTGGATAGCCAAATCCTTGACAATGCCATTTTATGGTTCACATGCGAAGACCTACCCAGCACCCTACCCTTTTTTATTTACAACGATAGCAAAACCCAACACCTCCAATCAAAATGGGAAAAAGTAGATATTAGCAATGGCTGTGAGTACCTCTTTTTAAGGGTTGAGCATGTTGTTAGGCTCGAAGCAAAAACGGCTGGAACGGCAATACATCTAAAAGATAACGAGAGCCTAAGGTCCAAGCTCCCCATAACCATTTTTGCCGATGTACTCAAAGAGGAGCAGTTCTACTTGGCTAACCCGCAGCACCTTATCAACCTAAGGTTTACCGAGCGGCTAACCCAGAAGCAGGCATACGTAACCCTTTCTAACCACGACCAAATTCCGGTATCGGCTGAGGCCGAGCAGCAGCTAATAAAAATCCTAAAAGATTGCACCATAATATAACCAAAACCAAACTAAAGGAGGAACAACCATGACCAAGTCCCTACAACTACTCACAGCGCTGCTTTTTGCAGTAATCCTAGGTGCAAACGCACAGCTATTCCCAAAGGTTAGCAAGCCCGAATCCAATGAAGCAAGCATGCTGGTTCTTCAGTTTGGGCACACCAACGATGGAAAGTTAGAAACCGTAACGAACCTAAACTTCTCAGGCTGGGCTCCTGCGGTACTAAATGCCAACGGGGAGATTGTTCCCTTTAGGAAGTACGATGCAGGTGCCGATTTCACAAACATTTACTACGCAGAGAACCTTGCAGCAGGAACCTATAAACTAGTAGGTTTCTACCATGTGTATATCGATTACTCTAAGCTAGATGAAGCGCGCAAAGGCGACCCCGACAAGATGACCAAGTACGCGCCCTACGAGAATCTTCCCTACCACGTTAAGCAACTTTTCCCGCTACAGGATACCGTTACCGTTCAGCTAGAAGCCAACAAGGTTATGACATTTGGAACCTACGCCGTTAGGTATGCTTGGGTTGGTGGACTAGCAGGAACAACCGATGACAGGTGGAAAGCGAACGAGGAGAAAACAGAGGTAACAACATCAAAACCTGATGATAACACCGTGCTACGCTACATTAAAACATGGGCAACCCCAGCATGGAAAAAGTGGAACGCAAAGAATGATGTTAGCCCATTGTAGGGATAAACAATTAAACCAGTTAAACTGAAAAACTTGAAACTATGAGAAAAATACTACTCTACCTACTTCTTATACTGTCGATTAACACCTATGGACAGAACTCTATCCAGCTCTCCTTTAACGGAGAGCAACTAGGTAACACCATTACAATGGATAGCGTGTACGTTTTTAATAAAACAAAAAATGTTGACACCACACTCTATTACCCAAATCTGACGCTTACTCTAAACCTAACTACAGGAGTTAATTCAGGAACGATAAATCAATCGGCTTTAAAACTAACACAAAACTACCCAAACCCCTTTACAGACTACACAAGTTTTGATATTGAAACCAAATTCAACGATAACATAACCATAAAGGTTTACAATATAAAAGGGCAACTAATTTGCAATTATAACGAGCAACTGAAACAAGGCAAACATACTTTTGTTTATTACCCTGGCTCCGACAAGCAGATATTTGTTTCGGTATCAACAAGTAGAGAAACCCAGAGTATAAGCATGATTTATCAGGGGCAGAACAGCTCTACCCCATGCAGATTAGAAAAACAGAATTACCAACCTATTCATTTTAGTCAAAAGCTAAACAGCAACTACTTTAACTTTACAAAAGGTGATGAGCTAAGCATTAAGGGCTACTCAACCACATGTACTCTTGCAGAAGAAAACATCATAGAAGATGCCCCGTTAACAGATAAAACTTACACTTTTACATTTAACCGTAGCGTTCCCTCAACACCAGCAAGCATAACTGGAAACAGTAACATTTGCCAAACCGATGTAAACGTTGAATTCTCTACTCAAAGCGTACAAGGTGTTACGTATAGTTGGAACTATTCAGGAGTAGGAGCGTCAATAGAAGGAGGTAACACCAACGCCATAACTATTGATTTTAATGAAACGTCAACGTCTGGGATTCTCACCGTTACACCAAGCAATGAGTGTGGCGATGGTCCTGTTCAAACGCTAAACATTCAAGTAAACGAAAGACCAAACGTATCCATTCAAGCATCAGAGACTGAGATTTTCAATGGAAGTTCAGTTCAACTTTCGGCTTCAGGAGCATCGTCGTACCAATGGAACAACGGGTTATCCTCCAGCAAAGACCAAATAGTATCGCCCAGCCAAACAACAACCTACACGGTTACGGGTATAAGTACCGAAGGCTGTTCAAACCAAACTAGCGTAACTATTACGGTTAAGAATCATCCCGTGGCAATGGATGACAACGAAAACACCAATGAGGATACGCCAATACTCATTAACGTGGTGAGCAATGACAGCGATGCCGATGCTGACCCAATTACCGTAACAGAGTTCACCCAACCTGCCAATGGTGCGGTAACCCTAGAGCAGAACCAGCTGCGCTACACCCCGAACGCCGACTTCTTCGGCAGCGACAGCTTCACCTATACCATCTCCGACGGCAACGGCGGCACCGCTACGGCTACCGTGAGCATCACCGTGAACCCGGTGAACGATGCCCCTGTGGCGGTGGATGATAACGCAA
>DHVO01000223.1 GCA_002412705.1 Bacteroidales bacterium UBA5206
TATTCCTTCCTCAACTACATCAACTACATCAACTTCCTCTCACAAAAAAACTCCGTGCACTCTGTCTCCTCTGTGCCTCTGTGTTTTATATTGAACCCCGAACGTCCAATATCATAATCTTTTAACTTCTAAGGCAGAAACCAAATCTTTTAACTTTTAACTTTTAACTTTTAACTTTTCACCTTTCACGTCTCACTCTACTCCACAACCTTTAGCCTGGCAAATTTAAGTAGTAGCTGCTTTTGCCCAGCCGATTGGAAGAAAACAGTTGCCTTACGATTTTGCCCATCGCCCTCAACGTTTAAAACCTTGCCCGTGCCAAAGCGCTCGTGCACTACCTTTGCTCCAGCAAAAATCTTTTCGGGAGGGGTAGCCTCAAAGCTACTGCCGTTGCTATTAGTTGTTGCTGTTGATACCTTTTTGAAACCTAGAGGTTGCTTCTGTGCTGGTGGGGTAAAGCCCTTGGCTTGGTAGCTGCTGCTACTCTGGTTCCCGTTGCCAAATGATGGCGACGATCCAAAACTGTCCTGACGCATTGATGCATCCTCGGGCATCTCAACCCACATGGGGTCTATCTCGCCAATAAAACGGCTGGGTACGCAATTAGTAGCAGTTCCCCATTTGTAGCGCATTTGCGCAAACGATATGGTTGCGCGCTTTGCCGCACGGGTAATGGCCACGTAGAATAGGCGGCGCTCCTCCTCCAGCTCATCGGGCGAGGTGCTGGTCATTTTTGATGGGAATAAATCCTCCTCAAGTCCCGCTAGGTATGTGTAGTTAAACTCCAGTCCCTTTGATGAGTGAATGGTCATTATGCTCACCTTGTTCCTATCCTCTGGCTTTTCGGTATCGGCATCGGTAAGCAGCGATACGTTCTCCATGTAGTCGGCAAGGGTGATAATTTCTGTTACCCCTTCGCCCTTTTGGCTATCGGTAAACTCCTTTATACTGTTAAGTAGCTCCTCAAAGTTCTGGAAACGGGTAAGCCCCTCCTGCGATTTCTCGTCGCGTAGGTCGCGTAGCACCCCCGACTGGTTGGCAATGGCGTATGCGGCCTCATAGGCTTCGGCAGTTACCACAATGGAGGTGAATCCTTTCATCATGGTAATAAAATCTTTTAACTTTTTAATGGCAGGCCCTTTAATGTCCGATGGCTCACGCTCAATGGTCTCTATGGTTTGCCAAATGGACTGCTCCTTGGCGTTAGCAATGGCTTCGAGCCTCGATAGGGTTGTATCGCCAATCCCCCTTGTTGGGTAGTTGATGATACGCTTTAGCGCCTCATCATCGCTGGGATTAAGGGAAAGGCGGAAGTAGGCAAGTATGTCCTTAATCTCCTTGCGCTGGTAAAACGATAAGCTGCCGTAAACCTTGTAGGGGATGTTGCGCTTGCGTAGCGATTCCTCAAATATACGCGACTGGGCGTTGGTACGGTACAGAATGGCAAACTCATGAAAATCGGCGCGTTCCCGGTGTATGGTGTCAAGAATGTCGGCAGCAACAATAAAGCCTTCCTCCTGATCGGTAAAGGCCTTTAGCACGCGTATTTTCTCTCCTTCGTCGTTAGCCGAGAAGGCTACCTTTTTAATCTGCTTTCGATTTTTTTCTATTACGCTATTGGCCGCATTAACAATGGTTTGTGTTGAGCGGTAGTTCTGCTCAAGCTTAAACATCTTAAATGTGGGGTAGTCGCTTTTAAAGTTGAGGATGTTCTCAATTTTGGCTCCACGGAAGGAGTATATACTCTGCGCATCGTCGCCAACCACGCAAACGTTGTTGTGACCTGCGGCCAGCTTCTTTACAATTAGGTACTGAGAGTAGTTGGTATCCTGATACTCATCAACCAGAATAAAACGAAACTTGCCCTGATACTTAGCCAGCACATCGGGGAAATCGCGGAAAAGGATGTTGGTGTTAAGTAGCAAGTCGTCGAAGTCCATTGCCGACGATTTTTTGCATCGCTGGGCATACATGGCGTAAATTTGGGCAATGGCAGGTTTGCGCTGCTGCCTATCAATGGTTTGCAGCTGCGTGTTGGCTGCATATGCAGCTGGCGTAATAAGATTGTTCTTTGCCGATGATATTCGCCCAAACACATCGTTTGGCTTGTATATCTGGTTGTCTAGTTTAAGCTCCTTGATAATTGAGTTTACCAGATTTTTTGAGTCGGCAGTATCGTATATGGTGAAGTTCTTCTGGAAACCCAGAAGTTCGGCTTCGGATCTAAGTATGCGAAGGAATATGGAGTGAAAGGTTCCCATCCACAGCTGAGCGGCGGTTTTCTCGCCCACAACCTTGGCTATACGCTCCTTCATCTCCTTTGCCGCTTTGTTGGTAAAGGTAAGGGCAAGTACGCTCCAAGGCGCAGCGCCATTTTGTAGCAGGTGCGCAATGCGGTAGGTAAGCACTCTGGTTTTACCCGACCCGGCGCCGGCTATAATTAGCGATGGACCTTCGGTTGATGTAACGGCTTCGCGTTGAACGGGACTAAGTTCGTCTAGGTAATGCACTTTAAAACTTTTTATTTGGCCTGCAAATTTACTTCAGCCTGATGGTAGTACCAAGTAATTTGTAAAGTAAGATGGGGTGGTGGTAGTATTTGGTGTTTAGTGTTTGGTTGTTGGTGTTTAGTTGTTGGTGTTTAGTTGTTGGTGTTTAGTTGTTGTATTATGTCTAACGTCTAGCGTCTGAAGTCTAACGTCTAGTGTTTAGTGTTTGGTATTTGGTATTTGGTTGTTACGTTATATCTAACGTCTAGTGTCTTGTGTTTAGTTGTTGTATTATGTCTAACGTCTAGCGTCTAACGTCTAGCGTCTAACGTCTAAAGTCTGAACTCTAACGTCTAACATCTGCTCTATTCTCACCTATTATTACTAATATTGTGGACTAGAAAACAATTTTATGATGAGGGAACGCGTTAAGGCGTAACATCTCATGCGAAATATCTAACTACAATGTTGCAAAAAAGGTTTGGCTTAACATCGCTACTTATAGTAATGTCGGGATTGTTTATTTCTGCTAGTGCACAGCTTTGGGCTCCTAGTCCAAATTGGAAAGCAGCAACCGAGTACCTTAACACGCTGGAGAATCAGGATTCGGTATTTGTTTTCTTTGCCGCGCAGGGGAATACTCCTATGCTAAAGGCTAAGTTTTCCGATGGCTCTTCCGCCGACTTTACTTGGTATAAGTACAATACTGCAATTGCTAACCCTGCTTTGCGATTTGAGCAATTCTTTCAGGAGAGTGGTGTTACCCATTCGCAGCAAACAAACCTTGCTCCTGGTGGATACCGGGTTGAGGTTAAGCTACCCGATAATACAACCGAGGTTTACACAGCATGGGTTATGGTTGACGATGTAGCAATAAGCTATATCGATATTGATAATACCTGCGCCTACCTTTGGATGGAGGCAATTACCCTACCCAACAGGTATAGCATAGTTTACGAAACGTTTACCTATTACGATTTATCGCGCCCAAGCCATCCCGATATCAATAATATTGGTAAGGCTTACTTTAAGAGCATTCGCTGGAGCGCTACGGAAGGTGGTGTTACCGTTCCATCTGCGTTGAGTTTAGATGTTTCAATAGAATCGCCTGCCCCGTTGGTTAGCTCGGCGTATAAGGTTGATATTACCAACCTATTCGGTCGTAGCATGAGTGCGCAAACCGCTTCGCTTCCTGCCGTTGCCACGCTGGCCACACTAAAGGTTTCGGTTTTGGATAGTAAGGGTGAGTGGAAGGATGCTGGTGATAAGCCAAAAGGGGAGGCTCCAATGGAGATTCAGTTGGAAACCACCGCCAAGAATGCCGACTCTGTTTACGTAAACATCCTAAACGACGAGTACCTTTTCTATAAGGGCGGCGATAGCATTGTATGGCATCAGGCCTCGCTCTTTTTCGAGGGGCTAATGCTTTATCCTCCAAAAGAGCTGCTAGTGCCAGGCATTTACCCGTTGGAGCATGTGTCGGTTAACGTTACTTCTGGCTGTAGGGATACCCTAAAAATGACAGTTCAGGTTGATACCTCATTCATAAAGCCCGATGCCATTCCCAATGTGTTTACCCCCAATGGTGATGAGTATAACAATGAATTTAAGATTAATGATGCCGATATTAACGTGAAGTCCATAAAGCACTTTAGCGCAAGTATCTATAGCCGCCAAGGCAAACTGATTTATCGCTACGTGGGCAATCCCAAGGATTGGGAGGGATGGAATGGAAAGGTTGATGGCACCAAGGGCGATGTTCCCGAGGGCGTTTACTTCTACGTTATAGAGGCTGTTGGCTGGGATGGTAAGCGTTACCGCAGCGGAAAGTATAAGGGCTTTGTGCATTTGTACCGGGGTAAATAATTCCTATGTTATGAGCAACTTGTAAAACTGACGCGATAAATTGGTCTATAAACTTAAAAAGATACTTCATGAATAAACTAAATTCATTATACGACAAAAGGGTAGATTGTATTTCTATTCAAATTTGTCTTAGAGTTGAAGAATATTTAAGTATAGTGCATAAAGCATACAAAAAGAGTGGAGGGATAATTGGTCAACGCGACGCATTGAAAACAAAATCTGCTATACAAATAAGACAAAGAATGATTAATGACATATCATCTGGCACAGTATTACCTCCAGTGGTTATAGGAATTATTTCTGTTGACAAAAGTTATGATGATATTACAAATTTTGATACTTCTGAATTTTTAGACTTTATAAGTTCTGTTAAACCAGATGAGATTTCTCTAATAGATGGAATGCAAAGAACAACTGCCATAATTGAGGCTATGGTAATGAATGGGGAACTAAAAGATTCTATTTTGAGAGTTGAATTTTGGATTGCGAAAAAAATTAATAGTCTTATATATAGAATGTTAGTGTTGAATACCGGTCAGGTGCCTTGGAATCTAAGAAGACAAATTGAAGTAATTTATCGTTCACTGATAGATGAAATAGAAAAAAACGTAAGTGAGTTAAGTTTGCTAAAAGTTGATGAACGAGGAAGGAGGAGTCAAGCAGGACAATATCAGGCAGACGATGTGATAGAACTCTATCTTGCTTTTGGTTCTAGAAAAGAAAAAATAAATACAAAAGAAAAATTAGCAGATGAATTTACCCGTTTAGATTTTATTGAAGCGACAGAGAAAAATGTTTTCACCGAATATTTTTTTGAAACACTAAATGTTATGGTGAAGATTGATAAAGAATTAGGTAGATATGAAAATGTCTCAGAGTTAAGGTTTTCGTCAGGAAAAGATTTGTTTAATAGTCAGCCTGCAAGAATTGGATTTGTTACCGCTGTTGCAAGAAAAGTATTTGGTCGCCCAGGAAATGAAAAAACTATTTTGCAACAAAATACTAATTGGGATGAATTTATCTCTATCGCAACAAAGCATATAGAAGTAATTAGATCAATGTCTCCAGATGAAATAAAAATCTATCTAAGTTTTGATACATTAAATGAAAAACTTTCGATTAAATCAGCAAGGGTAGGTGATTACGAAAGAGAATTCTTTTTAAAATCTTTCGAAACATTAATTGACGAAAAATTTTTATTACCCAGTTATGAAGCATGTTGGAGGTCATATTAAACTATTATGGCACGAACAATGAAAGATGCAAATAAGTGCGCCTTCAATAAAATAATAAATTTTATTGAATCGCGTAATGAATTTGTTCCTGATGGTGTTAGATACTTTTTTACTAATGATGTAGAAAAAGACTGGTTAAAGAATTTAACTCAGATTAGGTTTTATCGACATAATACAAAACAACAAATAATTTGCGTCTCATTAAATGAGGATAATTATGTAATTAGCATTGGTTTTGACTTTGAACTTGATTCTAATGATGAGATATTTAGTTCAATTGAATTAAATGCTGGTATTTTTACTTATATATTATCGGAAACCTCTATAAAATTAAATGATAACATTGATCTGTCTCAGTTAGTCAGTTTTACATATCCGTTCAAGAGTGAAGACATATTGTACAAGGGGCACGATTTTAAAGATTTTATTGAATTTTTTGATGTTATTAAAATTTTTAGAATTAATTCAGATTCTGTATTGAATTTTCATGATGCACATCAACTAACCTCTTATCTTGTCTTGAAATCAATTAATAGTTGTTTGCTATTAAACTATTCAATTGATACATTAAATAGTTTTGAACGTATTATTTTAAATACTTCTTCAGGTGTCTCTTTTGAGAATATTTTGTCAGCTATTTTATCTTCTTCTTATAAGCACTGCTTTCTAGAATTATATAGAAATATCGAAAAACTTTTTCCAATTATAAAGTTGAACTGTCTTTATGAAAACGTTGAAGCATCAGTAGATTTCATGTCTTTTTGGAATAGTGTAGATGATATCATAAAATGGAAACCCAATGAAGAGGGTACTCTAGAGTTTATGTTAGAAAAAGTATCACCACAAACAAAAAAAATAATTGAATCGATTCCAGATGCGGAATCTAGTACGGGAAAATTTATTTATAAACTTCGGAATGCGATAGTTCACTATAGGCTATCAAGTAATAAAATTGATTTGTCCGATGATAATTGGAACATAATTATTCAATTATTATCAGAAATTACTATAGAGCAGTATAATTTTTATAAGGAGAAATTGGTGTACGTATAAAAAAGGTGAATGTATGTTGTTGATATACAGTTTTAATGATGATGCAAAGCGTTCTTTTGGGGTTCTGAGGGAGAGGTTTGTTAACCTCCTTAATTGGATGAACTCTCAGCCGTTTCATTCAATATCCTACACCAAACGCTATATCGCAAGAATAGTTCCTGTTTTTGTGTTGATATTGATGTCCTTCAACGTGGCGGCTCAATCCGATACCACAACATCTTGCTCGCTAAACGGTGCGCGGGTGCTTATTACTGCCCCCGGCATATACGCCTCCCGTTTTGCATCCATTGTTGATGAGCGTGGAGGTTCGGCATGTATTGTTTCAACAATTGATACGCACGCTAACCCCGATACTGTTCCTGTAACCACTCTGTTAGACTCTGTTGCCCATTACCAGTGGATTGTGCTACCCAGCCGCACGGCAATTGATGCGTTCTTTGCATCGGCCATAAAAAGGCTTGGTAATGCTGAGCTAAAAGCCCTGCGCATAGCAGCCATTGGGCGCGATGCCGATTACATGCTTAAAACCTATGGCGTACTAGCAGCGCTTGTGCCCCAAAAGGCCAGCCCAGAGGGAATCGCCGTGGAGCTATCGTTAATGCCCAACACGCAGGGTAAGCGTATAGCCGTTGTTGCGCCACTTGTTAAGGAGCTAACCGAGCCCGATGTAATTCCTGTATTCCTATCAAGGCTCAAGGCCATAGGCATGCATCCAACCAAGGTTGAGGCCTATGTAACCCAACCCGCGTTTGCTACTGCAGCACCAATCCTTACTGGTGAATTAGCCGCGCAGCACCACTGTGTTGTAGTATTTACCAGCACAGCCGAGGCCGAAGCGTTTCTTAGAATAATTGGTGTTAATGCCATCCGTGCAACCGATATTGTAGCCTGCTTTGGCCCATACACCGCCTCCAACGTAAAACGGCTGGGCTTGCCCGTTCACTTCACCGGAACGCAGTACCATGCCTTCGATGCCTTTATTGATGAGCTGTGTGGGTGGATGGGAGAGTGATAGGTTTTGCTGGGGTATTGTTGGTTATTTCGAAAAAAACCTGACAGGGTTTTAAACCCTGTCAGGTTTGAATTAGGTCTAATTTGCATTTTAAATTTAGGAAACATAAAAAACGATTTGCTATTGTATGAAAAAGTTATTTTTGATTTTAGCCCTCGCCAGCTTTTTTTTCCTCCCCCTCTTCTCCCAAACCCAAGTTAAAGGAACCGTGGTTGATGCCGACTCTGGCGAGCCGCTTGCCTTTGTTAATATCGTTTATAATGAGTTGGGACATGGGGCCAGCTCTGGGCTCGATGGTGATTTCCGTATTCAATCGGCGCAGCCCATTGAGTGGCTCAAGTTCAGCTACCTTGGCTACGAGGTGCTGCGCGTATCCCGCACCGAGAAGGATTTTGCTAAGCCCCTTAGGGTAGCGCTTAAGCGCACATCGTACAACATAAGCGAGGTTGTTGTTTATCCCGGGGTAAACCCTGCGCACAGGATTATTGATGCGGTTTTCCAAAATCGCGATAGCAATAATCCCGATAAGCTAAACTCCTACAGCTATACTAGTTACAACAAGATGCACTTTGCCTTTGATTTTGATAGCACGGCCATCAGAAAGGCTAGGGCGCAAAATCCTTCGCTGGATACTATCCGTAAGGCCGATGCTGCGCTGTACTACTTCTCAAAGAAGACTCAGGAGCACCACGCCTTTATGATGGAGTCCGTATCGGAACGGCAGTTTGCACAACCCGATGTTGTTACCGAAAAGGTTG
>DHVO01000126.1 GCA_002412705.1 Bacteroidales bacterium UBA5206
CAATACGAATCATCTTATCAACAATGTTCTCTACAAAAACGGTTTTGTTGAGCATTCGTTCGTCTAGAGCAATGCGCAAGTTAAGGTTTGGATTGGTGTTGTTTGTAGATTTATTGCTATTTACCACACCAAACATGGTATTGCTTTTTGATGATCCAACCAGAATGGAATCGCCGGCATTTAGCCTTATAAAAGCTGGGATATGTAAGGAGTCGATGCGGTCTATGGTAAAAACCTCTTGGTTAAACTGCCTTGTTCTAACGCCACCTTTAAGCTTGTTAAGTACGTTGTTGTGGTACGATAGCTTGGGCTCACTCCCAGAGCTTATGGTAGCGTATGGTTTTATCTCATTAACGATTTGAAGAACGGTTTCCTGTTTTTCTACCTCGGTAATGATTTTTTCCATTGCTAAGCCAGTCGTTTGAACAAACTGATCCTGCTTTATGTGAATGGCCAATCTAATCCATTTGGATTGAACCATTACCAATCCAATGGACGCAAGAGAGATAATTATGGTAAGTATCCAGATAAGTTTCCGACTCATATTAGCAAAGGTAAATTTATTGGGATTCAGTAAACTAAGGTTAACACAGTTTAACAGACGTTAAAGCCAGTTAACTAGACGTTAGGCTATCTTTGTGGTGTCATAAGCAGGGGGAACTTTACATATTTGAAAAAAGTGTAAAGCTGCATAGGATAAATTTCATAGGTTTAGGAGTTTAGGGTTTAAGCAGGCGGTATCACCGCCTGCTTGTTTTTTATAGGGGTACCACTAAATGGGGCTTAAAGGTTCTTTTAGCTTCGCCTCTTTGGGTGAAATAACAAAGGTGGCCATTACTCCAGGAATTGTCTTAAGTTCTCTTCGCATGGCAGCAATAATGGTATCGCTGTAGGTTCCCGCAATTTGAATTACATAGTCGATATTAGGGTGCGATTTTAGTAAAGCAAACCCCTCGTGCTTGCATTTTATTAGGGCGAGCATTAGTTCGGAACTCTCTGTATCGTTATTCATTGCAGGGAAATGCAGAGTGGTGCTGTCTTCTTTTACTTGTTGGATAGAGTCCGCTTGGCTAAGTCCCATGTTGGACTTGCTGTTTAAGGCCCATGCAAGCTTATGAATGCTATCGGAGTAGGATATTCCAATGAGAATAAATGGGGAATGACCTTTTTCTTCGAGCTTGTGTATTTTAGTTCGTTTCATCTACTCAATCCTTCCTTTACCTATTGCTTCTCCAGCAGTGGAGCCGTGAATGGTTAAACAAAAAGCCGTGGCTAATTTAGCTTTTTTAGCGAGAAGTATTGTTGGGGCGGGGTATTGGATCTTAGTTTTGGGCTAAGCAAGGTTCTGGCGCAATTTCCGATGCGAAAGTAATGGGCGATAGCATCTCCTCAATTCGGGTTAAAGCAACCATTGAAGCATGTTGCTCTGCCTCTTTTTTTGAAGTTCCTGTTCCTTCACCAATTACGGAATTCTCAACCATTACGCTGGCAAAAAAACCTGGAATGTTACAGCTGTCGGTGCCCTGATCGTTACAAACAAACTGAATGTGCTGCCTATTCTTTTGCGCCCATTCAATTAGTCTACTCTTAAAGTCGCTTTCAGTTTGTTGTAGGGTCTCTAGGTCGATATGTTTGCGCAGTATGTTATCAACAATACTTGTGCTGGTAACCTTAAAGCCCTTATCGAGGTATAGCGCACCAACTAGCGCTTCAAGGGCGTCGCCATGTATGTGCTTGTGGGCAAGAGGGTTGTTGGTGTGGCTAACCACAAACTTATCAATTCCCAGATCCATGGCCAGCTGATTGAGGCTTGTGCGGCTCACAATTTTTGAGCGCATCTTGGTTAGGAATCCCTCTTTTTGGTTGGGGAACTGGGTAAATAGGTAGTTGGCAACAATGGCATCGAGAATGGCATCACCAAGGTATTCCAAGCGCTCGTTGTTCACCCGTTTTTCCTTGCTAAGGGATACCGATGCCGATTTATGGATAAGAGCCGTTTTATACAAGTTAAGATCTTTAGGAGCAACCCCAAAGATCCTTCTAACTTGTTCATAAAACTCCCTGTCCCTATTAGGAACTCTGAATTTCTTTATTGGACTGAGGAGAGATGAAAACACTTATCTACTCAACAAATTTTTTGAAAATAACAGACGAGTTGTGTCCTCCAAAACCAAAGGTATTGCTCAGAACAGCCTTAACCTCACGTTTCTGTGCAACGTTTGGAGTAAGGTTTAGCTTACTGTCAATTTCTGGGTCAAGGTTCTTAAGGTTAATTGTAGGAGGGATAGTCTGCTTGCAGAGTGCAAAAATTGTGGCTATAGCCTCAACTGCACCAGCAGCACCAAGTAGGTGACCATGCATTGATTTGGTAGAGCTTACATTTAGTTTGTAAGCGTGCTCTCCAAATACTGCAAGGATTGCTTTGGTTTCAGCAATGTCGCCAAGAGGAGTAGATGTACCATGAACGTTTACATAGTCAATATCCTCTGGTTTAAGGTAAGCGTCCTTAAGTGCTTGAAGCATTACGTTACGAGCGCCAAGTCCTTCTGGGTGCGGAGCGGTTAAATGGTACGCATCGGCAGTCATTCCGCCACCTACCATTTCAGCGTAAATTTTAGCACCCCTAGCTTTAGCATGCTCATACTCCTCAAGGATTAAAGCCGCAGCACCTTCGCCAATTACAAAGCCATCGCGGGTTGCGTCAAATGGACGCGACGCGCTTTGGTACTCTGCATTATTGGTTGATAGCGCTTGCATTGAGTTGAAACCACCAACGCCAGCCTCGTTAATTGAAGCCTCAGATCCACCAGAAATAAATACTTTGGCTTTGCCAAGGCGAATTAAGTTGAAAGCGTCAATAAGACCGTTGGTAGAAGAGGCGCAAGCAGATACGGTCGAATAGTTTGGACCACGGAAACCGTATTTCATAGAAATATGACCTGCTGCAATATCCGAAATCATTTTAGGGATAAAGAAGGGGCTAAATCGGGGAGTACCATCTCCCGCGAAGTAGCCTCTCATTTCTTCAAAAAATGTTTGGATTCCTCCAATTCCTGAAGCCCAAATAACACCAGACTCGTCAAGATCTAAAGTCTCAAGGTTGAGATTAGAGTCTTTAACAGCTTCTTCAGCAGCAACAAGTGCGTACTGAGCATAGCGGTCTAACTTCTTCTCTTCCTTGCGGTCAAAGTAGTTTTTTGGGTCGTAGTTCTTTAACTCGCAGGCAAACTGGGTTTTAAACTTGGATGCATCAAACCCTTTAATAAGATCAGATCCACTTGTACCTTGTTCTAAGCTGTTCCAATACTCTTGAATGTTGTTTCCTATTGGATTAATAGTTCCAAGACCAGTAACAACTACACGTTTAAGCTCCATAGTTTTTTTAAAAAGATTATTTACCCGTTTTGCCTACTAAAAATTCTCTACTTTCCGTGGTTTTCGATGTAGTTAATTGCATCACCAACAGTGCCGATCTTTTCAGCTTCTTCGTCAGGAATAGAAATGTTGAATTCCTTTTCGAATTCCATGATCAGCTCAACGGTGTCAAGTGAATCGGCACCCAAATCGTTAGTAAAGCTTGCTGCTGGAACAACTTCGTTCTCATCTACTCCTAGCTTATCCACGATAATGGCCTTAACTCTGGTTGCAATATCCGACATAGTTTTAAGGTTTAATTAATAAATAAATTTCAAGTGCAAATAAAGAAACATTTAACCAAACTAAAAAAGTTGTGGTTAAATTTCATGCGGCAAAAGTAAGTTATTTGTTCTTAATTTTGCCAAATCGGCAACAAAAATTGCCATTTTGTTAGAATAAAAATCAGTAAAAAGCATAAAATGAGGAATATAGCGGTTTTTGCGTCGGGCTCAGGAAGCAATGCTGAGAACATTTTTAACCACTTTTTAGGGTCGTCTGTAGCCCGTGTAAATCTTTTTTTAACCGAAAATCCGTCGGCTTACGTTCTGGAAAGGTCAAAAAAGTTGGGTGTACGCGCGGTTGTGTTTAGTATGGATGAGTTCCGTTCGGGCAAAGTGCTTGATATACTTAAAAATGAGGGTGTAGATTTTGTTGTACTTGCAGGATTTTTGAAGCTCATTCCTGCCAATCTAATTGATGAATATCCCAATGCCATTGTGAACATTCACCCTGCTCTGCTGCCAAAATTTGGAGGAAAGGGGATGTATGGCGACCGTGTGCACTCAGCTGTAATTGAGGCAGGCGAAAAGGAGAGTGGTATTACCATTCACTATGTAAACCACAAATACGATGAGGGGAAAACCATTTTTCAGGCCAAGTGCCCGGTGTTACCTACCGATTCGGCAAGCGATTTGGCTCAGCGTGTTCACGAGCTAGAGTACAAGCATTACCCTGTTGTAATTGAGCAAATTTTAAGGGGATAGAAAAAGCGGAGTTTTATGCTCCGCTTTTTTATACCTATTTATATAGGGCGTTAATTGCGTTACTTGGAAATATTGGTGAAGGGGGAACGCTATCGAGCTTGTTTTGGAGCGTTGCAATAAACTGCTGGTAGGCCTCAATGCCCTCCTTTTTTATAGGTTCTACCGATGGCGACTCAACGGTTAACGGGTTTACGGCTTTACCGTTTTTCCAGAACCTAAAGTCGAGGTGTGGGCCTGTGGCGTATCCCGTTTTGCCAACATAACCAATTATTTGGCCTTGCGATACACGTGAACCTACGCTTATGTTTTTACCAAATCGTGAGAGGTGAAGGTAAGCTGTTGTATAAACGCTGTTGTGCTTTACTTTAACAAAATTTCCTGCAGCTTTGGTAAAAGAGCGCTCAACAACCGTTCCATCGCCAATGGCCATTACGGGAGTGCCTTCGGGTGCCGCATAATCAACACCTGTATGTGGGCGGTAAATTTTAAGTACTGGATGAAGCCTGCTGCTGGTAAACTTTGATGATATTCTTGAGAACTTTAGCGGGGCCTTTAGGAACGCCTTCTTTAGGCTATTTCCCTCTTCGTCCCAGAAGTTGTAGGTTGAGTCCTGCATATACCTATAGGCATAGTATCGTTTGCCTCTATGGTTAAACCATGCTGCATGTATAGTTCCAATGCCAACCGATGTGCTATCAACATAAAGTTCATCGTAGTAAACCTTAAAGCCATCGCCTTGCTGTATCCCAAAAAAGTCCACAGTCCACGCAAAAACATCGGAGAGCTCTAAGGCGAGCACTGGGTTTAAGTTGTTGTTTGACATGGAAGCCCATAGAGAGCTGGAAATCTTTGCCTCGCTAAGTTTTGTCTCTACTCTAATGGGTTTTTGCTGTTTGCTTATGCTAACGCTATCGGTGAGGGTAAACACAACATACTCGGTTGGTGTATGCTCGTAAACAAAGTAAGTGGGCTTTTGGAGGCTATCCTTACTCAAAAAGATTTTGTATGAGTTGCCAGCCCTAACCTGTCGTAGGCTAAAGTTTCCATTCGATAAGGAGGGCAGCTGGTTAATAATCTCGGCTTTGCATCCAAAGTCGCCTAAAATTGTTCCTATGGTTTGATTTCTCTTGATAGTGCCGCTTTGCACATTGAAGGAGTCAACTGGAATTCCGTACTCAAGTATAGGCTGTGTTACAATAATTTCATCAGTCTCGGAAATAGTGCTGCTATCTGTTGCACTTTGGGTGGCAAAAAAAACGGCAGCCGCAGCAAGTAGTACTCCAAGTATAATAGCAGAAATAATGAGTGTTTTCTTCATTGGTTAGAAAAGGGAATTAGGGGTTTTTGAATGGCTTTTTAGGAGCGGATGCGCTCAAATCCTTGACCGTAAACTCCCATTACGTTGGCTACGGAGATAAAGGCTTCGGAGTCTAGCTCTTTAATGATTTTGTAAACATCGTTTACCTCATGCTTTCTCACAAGAGTAATAAGCACAGTTTGCTGCTCCTTGGTGTACCA
>DHVO01000042.1 GCA_002412705.1 Bacteroidales bacterium UBA5206
CTCGCAAAGATGAGTATGGTGATATGGTTAGGAGCCTACTTGCCATGATGGAGCGCCTAAAGGGTGTTATTTCCGGTGTGGCTTCGGGAGCCGAGAGCATCTCACTAGCAAGTACACAACTTAAGGAGGTGGCGCAGCAGCTATCGCAGGGCGCGTCGGAGCAAGCATCATCTGCGGAGGAGATATCTAGCTCTATGGAGGAGATTACTGCCAATGTTGATCAGAATGCAGAGAATGCAGCGATGGCTGAGGCTGTAGCGCTTGAGGTTAATATGCGGGTTGATGAGGTCCAGAAAACATCTCTGGAAAGCGTTGAGTCTGCTAGGCGCATTGCCGAGGAGATAGCCGTTGTGAGCGAGATAGCCTTTCAAACTAATCTGCTAGCGCTTAATGCGGCTGTTGAGGCGGCTAGGGCTGGTGAGCATGGTCGTGGTTTCTCTGTTGTTGCAGCTGAGGTTAGGCGATTGGCCGAGCGTAGTGCTGTTGCAGCCACTAAAATAAAAGAGCTAGCGGCGGTTTCGCTAAGGGTTTCAGAGGCCTCGCAGGATCATCTTGATAATGCAGTGCCAAGTATTAAGCGCACAACCAGCTTGGTGCAGGAAATTGCAGCATCAACTCATGAGCAGCGCAGTGGCATTGACCAAATAAACAGCGCCATTCAGCAGTTTAACAATATAGTACAGGCAAATGCCGCGGTGGCAGAGGAACTGGCTACCAGTTCCGAGGAGCTATCGGAGCAGGTTGAAGTCCTTCACCAGTCCATTGGTTTCTTTAGGGTATAGATAGCGATAGATGAACAACCATGCTCTTAATAGCTGTTCGTTGCAAGGAGGGGAAATGTGAGATAAGGCTTTTTATATAGCCTTATCTGAAGTGTTTTTATGGCGGTTTAAATCTTTTTACTCATTAATGTAACAGTAAAACCTAATATTTTTTTCGCTTGGGATTCTGTCTGTTGTCATAAAAGTTTAATAGAATTATTTTATCCTGTTTTATTTTGTAGAATAGCGTTAGCTGTTTAACTATTACAAAACCACGAATTTCCTTTTCAGCATGTTCCATGCTTCCGATTTCGGGAAACTCAACAAGTATATCAAGCAAATCATAAACCTTTTTTACAAAAGCCCTTGTAACTGTTTCTCCCCATTCTTTGTTGATGTGGTTTATAATTTTTATCGAATTTATAGTCAGCCCCTTTTCGACCAATAAACCGTTAAAGCCATTTCTTGTGCTTTTTTTGGACTTCTGTATGTGGAATTAGGTTGGATGGGTCGTTTGATTCAATTTCGGCTCTAATGAGCTCTTCTTGTTCCTCTTCGGTGAGTCTTGCCCAAAGTTTTCCATCGGACCTCTCTTTGGTTCTTGCCATAATAGCATAGAACTTCAATAGTATGTTGTCGTTATTTATACTATCGATAAGGAGATGAAAATTCTTTTTTGTTTCAACTGTATTCATGTTTTTTCTTCAAAAAACGACTTTTTAGAGGGAAAAGCAATATTCTGTTGTTATGTGTTTGTATGTTAATGTTTTGGGCGGAGTATTGTGGCTTTAGGCAGGGTCCACATCAGCAGCAACAACTAGCGATTTAAGATGTGGATACTGCCTAATTAGCATTATCTGCTCATTAATTATCTCCTTGGCTTTAACCACAGAGCGGTCACGCTCAATCTTAATCATTAGGTTTCTGATGAAGAAGTTTTGAACCTTGCTAATGGCAGGTTCTTCGGGGCCAAGTACCCTGTTGCCTAGCTTATTGCGAAGCATGGAGGCTAGTAGGTTGGCGGCTTCGTGTACATCCTCGCGTTTGCGGTGCTTTAGCGTAATGGATATTAGGCGGTAAAGCGGTGGGTAGCGGAACATCTTCCTATCCGATAGCTGCTGATTGTACATGCTTAGGTAGTCGGTGGCCACAATCTGCTCAATAACCTCGTGCTCTGGCTGCGATGTTTGGAGCAGCACCTTTCCGCGTTCGCCCTTCCGGCCTGCGCGCCCGCTAACCTGTGCCATAAGCTGGAATGCGCGTTCGTGAGCCCTAAAATCGGGGAAGTTGAGCATGTTGTCGGCGTTTAGGATTCCCACAAGGCTAACCCTATCAAAATCAAACCCTTTGGTTACCATTTGGGTTCCCACTAGGATATCGATTTTGCCGTGCTCAAAATCATCAACAATGCGCTCGTACGAGAAACGGGAGCGGGTAGAGTCCAAGTCCATGCGGGCAATGCGCGCCTCGGGGAAGAAGATGGTTAAATCATCCTCAATCTTCTCCGTTCCAAAACCCTTGGTGCGCAGCGATGGGCTGCCGCAGGCAAGGCACGTTTTTGTTGGGGTTAGCGCATAGCCACAGTAGTGACAAACCAGCTGGTTGCTGTGCTTGTGGTAGGTTAGGCTCACATCACAGTACTCGCAGTGGGGAACCCATGCGCACTCGTCGCACTCAATGAATGGTGCAAAGCCGCGTCGGTTCTGGAACAGGATAACCTGTTCCTTGCGTTCCAGCGTGCTGCCAATTAGCTCCAGCAGCCTGGCGCTAAAGTGCGAGTGCATCTTTTTGCGCCTACGGGCATCCTTTATATTTACCACCTCAATCTCGGGTAGCTGAATGCCTCTGAACCGTTCGTTTAGCTCAACTAGGCCGTACTTGCCGGTTTGGGTGTTGTAGTATGTGTCTATTGATGGCGTTGCCGAGCCCAGCAGCACCTTAGCTCCATGCATAGATGCTAGCAGTATGGCCGCATCGCGGGCGTGGTACCGTGGGGCAGGAGTGTACTGCTTAAAGCTGCTCTCGTGCTCCTCATCAACAATAATAAGCCCTAGGCGGCTAAAGGGCAAAAACAGCGATGAGCGTACCCCAAGCACGATATCGTATGCAGGGAATCCCTCCTTGGGCTTATCGTTTAGCAGGCTTTGGTAAACCTCAACCCGTTGGCCATCGCTAAACTTGGAGTGGTAAATGCCAACCCTGTTGCCGTAAATGCGTCTTAGCCTGTTGATTATTTGGGTGGTGATGGCAATCTCCGGCAAAAGGTAAAGTACCTGTTTGCCCTGTGCAATGGCATCGTTAATAAGCCTAAGGTAAACCTCTGTTTTTCCGCTTGATGTTATGCCGTGCAGCAGTACCACAGGTTTGCTGGTAAACGATTCGTTTATTTGCTCCAGCGCCACCTGCTGCGCATTGGATAGCGGCGGCATATCGTGCGTTTGGGTTTGGGAGGTGTCAAGCCGACTTACCTCAACCTTCTCCTCTGATAGTATCTGCATGTCTATTAGCGCCGTTAGCGCCGATGCCGATACGTTTGCCTTTGTGAGCAGCTCCTTCTTCTTGATTTTGGCCGTGAAGGCCTTGTTTGGGCCTGCAAGGGCTAGGAACGACATAAGTACCTTTTGCCGTGCAGGAGCTTTGGCTATAACCTCAAAGGCTATGTTAACCGCATCGTTGTTCTGGCACTTGCTGTGCATGGAGATGAACGTCTCAAAGCGGGGCTTGTAGGCAGGGTCTATATCCTCATCAATCTGAATAAGGTTTTTCTCTATAAGTTGCTGCAGTATGGGCATGGGATTGGATATCCCGCTGCTTGCAGCAAGGCTTTGAATGGTCGATTTTTTCTCGGCCTTTATGTGAAGCAGCAGCTGGTCCTCCTTCTCCGATAGTAGCGGTGCCTCCGCTTCCTCTTCCTGCTCAACTACCGATATTACGGTTTCGCTCTCCAGTTTCATAGCCGATGGAAGAGCGGCTTTCATTACCTCACCAACGGTACACATGTAGTAGTCGGCCATCCAGCTCCAGAAACTTAGCTGGGTTTGGTTTACGACTGGACTGCTATCAAAAACCTGAACAATATCCTTGGTCTCGTAAGCCGTTGGTGCCTGATTGTGTACGCGGCTAACTACTGCCGAGTATAGCTTCTTTTTGCCAAAGGGGACAATAACCCTTACCCCTGGCACTACGTTGGCCTCCCACTCCTTGGGGACGGAGTAGGTGTATAGCTGCGGTAATGCCAGCGGCAGTATTATGTCTATGTATGTTGACAATACTAATCGGGATTAATGGTCTCTTGCTTTTTTGCAATAATAAGTAATCCTATGGTTGTTATGGCAATTGTTGCAAAGTAAAATACAAGGTAAAGTGAGGTACTACTAAACATCTCCATTATGGTGCCATCGGCATCGTTTGTATGGTTGAAGAGGATAAATGCCAAAAGGTTATTCACAAAGTGGATGATGATGCAGGGAACTATTGATTTGGTTTTATAGTAAACCCAGCCAAGAATAATACCTACAAAGCTTGCTCCTATTGCTTGCCATGGGTTTAGGTGGAATAGGCCAAATAGCAAGGCCGAAACTATAATGGCTTTTGTTGGGTT
>DHVO01000187.1:0-257 GCA_002412705.1 Bacteroidales bacterium UBA5206
CCCGTTAAAACGTCTCAGCCTACACATGAGCCTGTAACCGACGATTACCTTGTTATTGATGAGCGCCTAGTAAACATTGACTTTAAGCTATCAAAATGCTGTAACCCTATTTTTGGAGATGATGTTTTTGGCTTTGTAACCATTAACGAAGGGATAAAAATACACCGCACTAACTGTCCCAACGCAGCTCAACTCCTAGCCAAGTACGGGTATCGAGTGGTAAAAGCCAAGTGGAAAGAGAGCGGCACATCCAATTC
>DHVO01000187.1:323-6889 GCA_002412705.1 Bacteroidales bacterium UBA5206
TCGAATGGGGTATTCGAAGGTAAGGTTCAGGTTCTTATTCCCGACACAAAGCACCTTGAAATGTTGCTTTACAAACTAACCCGCATAAAGGGAGTACAAAAAGCCGTTAGGCTAAACCAAGAAGAGTAAGTCACAATCGATTTACCCGATGCTTTGCTTTTTTGATATGCATTTCATAGCTTGCATCGAAACACAACTGTCGTTTAAAATTGTAAACTATGAAAATCCTTAACACGGTAATTACAGGAACAGGCTCCGTTATTCCTGATGTAACGGTATCGAACACAGATTTTATGGAGCATAGGTTTTTTAGTGCCGATAAAATGGAAATAGACAGTCCAATTAGCCAAATAATTGACAAGTTTAAAGATATCACAGGAATTAAGTACCGCCGCTACGCTAACAACAATCAAACTGCCTCCGATTTAGCCACACAAGCCGCACTAAAAGCCATAGAAAGTGCAGGGATAAACCCTGAGGAGCTAGATCAAATAATTGTAGCGCACAACTTTGGCGATATCACCTACGGTTCCAACCAAAGCGATGCTGTACCCAGCCTTGCATCGAGGGTTAAACATAAGTTGGGCATAAAAAACCCGAACTGCGTTCCCTTCGACATACTTTTTGGATGCCCAGGCTGGATTCAAGCCCTTATACAAGCCGATGCTTTTATACGCGCAGGAATGGCCAATAAGTGCCTGATAATTGGTGCCGAAACGCTATCGCGAACCATTGACAAGAACGATAGGGATTCAATGATTTTTTCCGATGGCGCAGGTGCAGTAATTCTGGAAAAAGAGCTAAGCGACACGCAAAGGGGAATAATTAGCACTGCGGTTGCTGCTCACACCCAAGAGGAGGTTGGCTATATTTACATGGATAAGACTAACAATCCAACCAATGACAGCTCAACCAAGTACATAAAAATGCTTGGACGGAAAGTATATGAGTACGCACTTTCCAATGTGCCCGCTGCCATGAAAACGGCTTACGACAAAACGGGGCTACCAGTAGAAGAACTCACAAAAATTATTATCCATCAGGCTAACGAGAAAATGGACGAGGCCATTGTTCAGAGATTCTTTAAGCTGTACAAGCTTAAGTGCGACCTTAGCAAGGTAATGCCCATGAATATTGCCGAAATGGGGAACAGCTCTGTGGCCACTATCCCTACGCTGTACGACATGATACTTCGTAAAAACCACAATGGCCATGCTATTAGCAGCGGCGATATTATTATGTTTGCATCAGTTGGAGCAGGAATGAACATTAACGCAGTTGTGTATAAACAGTAAGCCACATCTTTTTTCGTTGTGGCGTTATTAGTACTTTTGTAACCTAATTGTAAAAATTATACTAATCAACAAGAATAATGAGAACAGCCGAAATCCATACCGCTAAAGGTATTATGAAGGTTAAATTCTACGAAGAGGATGCCCCAAATACCGTTGATAACTTTTGCAAACTTGCAAACGAAGGCTATTACAACGGCTTAACATTCCACAGGGTTATTCCTGATTTTGTGATTCAAGGAGGATGCCCTTTTTCAAAGGACATTAAGGATCCTAGGGTTGGTACAGGTGGTCCTGGCTATAAAATTAACTGCGAGCTAACTGGTGGAAACCAGTATCACGATAGGGGTGTACTTTCTATGGCTCATGCAGGACGTAACACTGGTGGTTCACAGTTCTTTATTTGCCACTCAAGAACCAACACTAGCCATCTTGATAGAAACCACACCTGCTTTGGAAAGGTTTATGAAGGAGTAGAAGTAATTGATGCTATTCGGGCTGGAGATAAAATTGAGAAAATTGTTATCAACCAAGAGTAGCTAAGCGTTACATATTAAAAAAAAGGGTATCCAGTTGGATACCCTTTTTTTTGCCAATCAACAAGCGTTACAAAATATCTTACTACACCAGCAAACCTTCCTTACGCATTCTATTCTGTATCTCGTCTAAACTAAAGGTGGAGTTAGGTAGAATGTAATCTGGGCAAGACCCAAATTTCTCCGAAACCATGTAACGTTTGCAGTTCGACCACCTAGGCTGACCTGCTTTACAGTATAAGTTTCGGTATGTTTCCGCAGATTCGGCTCGCTTAAGTATTTGATTGTTAAACAATCTACACTTAGCTACTTTGGGGCAATTTTCATCCATATTGGCTTATTTTAGTTGGTAAACTAAAATTACTAAATAGTCAATCCAAAGTATCTAGAGGTATCTATATTTTACACTATTTTTTTTGCTACCATTAGGCCTATTATATCAAAAGAAAAAGGCCCCACCGTTTACCAGTGAAGCCCTTTTGCATAACCAAAACTATATTAAAACATAAACTTGTAGTGCGAACCATATCGCTCAAAAGCTGCTTTATCCAGCGCTTCTCTATGATCTGGATGAGCAACACTAATAAGTAAGCGGGCACGTTCTTGCAAGGTTTTTCCGTACAGATTTACAGCACCATATTCGGTTACAAACCAGTGAATGTGATTACGTGTTGTAACAACACCTGCTCCATCGTTAAGGGTTGGAGCAATTTTGCTCACGCCCCTATTGGTTACAGATGGCATAGCAATAATAGCCTTCCCTCCTATTGAGCGCGAAGCACCATAAATAAAATCGACTTGTCCACCTACACCCGAGAAGAACTTAGTTCCTAGTGAATCGGCACAAACCTGCCCCGTTAAATCCACCTGAAGGGCCGAGTTAATTGCTGTTACACGGGGATTCTTTGCAATGATAAAAGGATCGTTAGTGTAACCAACATCCATCATCAACACTAAGGGGTTATTGTGAATAAAGTCGTACACCTTTTGAGAGCCCATAAGGAAAGTAGATACCATTTTACCCTTATCAATACCTTTGCAAGCTCCATTTATAACTCCCTTCTCAACGAGAGGAAGTACTCCATCGGCAAACATCTCGGTGTGAATACCAAGATTTTTGTGATTTCCAAGCTGAGCCAATACGGCGTTAGGAATAGCTCCAATACCCATTTGAAGGGTAGCACCATCCTCAATAAGGGCAGCGCAGTGCTTACCTATTGCAGTCTCAATTTCATCGGGCTGAGTAAAGTGAGCGGGCTCAAGGGGCTCGTTCCCTTCAACAAAAATGTCGATCATGCTTAATGGAATAAGCGCATCGCCAAAGGAACGAGGTACATTGGGGTTTACCACTGCTATAACATAATCGGCTGTTTCTACTGCAGCCAACGTAGCATCTACTGATGTTCCTAGGGAAACAAATCCATGCTCATCGGGCGGACAAACCTGAATCATGGCCACATTACACTTTATGTAACCATCGCGATAGAGCTTTTGGGTTTCACTAAGAAAAATTGGAATATAATCGGCATAACCAGCCTGGGTGGACTTGCGAACATTTGCCCCAACAAAGAACGAGTCCATTTGGAATATACCCTCAAACTCTGGTTCTGCATAAGGCGCAGGACCTTCGGTGTGAAGGTGATGAATATGCACATTCTTAAGTTCGCCAGCTCGTCCCCTTTCGCACATTGCGTTAATTAAACAGTGAGGAGCGCTTGCAACGCTACTTAAATGTACGTGATCGCCAGATTTTATAACCTTTACTGCCTCTTGAGGCGAAACGGTTTTAATAGTTTTGTTTAGCATCGTAGTAGCTTTTAAAACGGAAACAAATGTATTAATAGTAGCTATACTCAGGGCTTATTGTTGCTTTACAACATGATGCTCTTCAACATTAATCGGAGGCTAAAAGAATTTATAATTAGGAATAAATAGGAAGTAAACACAACTCTTTAGGCGCAATTTTTGTTAGTACTTAACCCCATATGTTAAATTGCTTTAGTGGGGTAATAAGAACAATCTTTTTAGTTACTTTAGCATCAAAGTTGGTTCGCAAAAAATTTAAGCCATGAAAAAAGCTACTTTACTACTCTTTATTGGCCTCTCGCTCTCCGGGGTTGCAAATGCCCAGCTAGTAAGGGATATCGATAAGCTATTTTACCCAACTAACCATAAGTTTGAATCAACAGATAGCCTAATCTTTGCTGAGGATGGCATTGTTAAACCTAAGAAAACGGATTTCAGCTTCAGCGTTGGGACTAGCTATACATCGTTAGGCCGAGGTTCGGGCTTTTCCAACTCATATGTAGCACCCACATTCTCATACTCTCCCAACGAGCGCTTTCAAATGGTGATTGGAGCCTCCATTGGTTATAACTCCTATAATAACGTAATAGTAAACTCTGGTTTCCCTTCAAGCAATCAGCTTAACAACAACATGGGAAATCCAACCGAGGCTTTTGCTTATGGTAGGTACAATGTAACCAAAAGCCTAAGCTTATATGGCTATGGAGCCTATGCAAAAAATCAGCTTTACTTCTCGCCATACCAAGCAGGACTTGGAAAAACCGACTATGGAAATTTTGGTATTGGGTTTGACTATAAGATAAGTGAAAAAACATCCATAGGAGCATCCTTTGGGTTTTCCAATGGTCCAGCATTTGGACTATCACCCTATGGAAATCAGTTCTCAAGGCCATTTTTCCCTTAAACCAGTGACTTACACTTAAAACGGCCTTCTATATGAGCAAGTTATTTGATGCAATAAACCTTACACCAAAGCAAATAGTTAGTATAATATTACTTATACTACTAATTGCTTTTGTTGGTCAAAACATTGATAATGTTCCCATTAACTTTCTGGCATGGACTTTTAATCTACCTCTAATCATACTAATTCTTATCACATTTTTTATTGGCTTTTTTACAAAAACCGTATTCGCCAATAGGAAAAGAGCACCTAAGGTTGATGAGAATGGTACTGAGAAAATGGAAAAAGATAAGTAGAAAGCTGCAGTAAAAGCACCAAATAAAAACCCCCTATCCAAATAAGACAGGGGGTTTTTCATGCTAATAAAGTGTTATTTACTTACCGTAAATTGCTCCTTTTCCGGCAAGTAGAGTATTTTTCATGAGTGAGATAATCGTTAGTGGGCCAACACCTCCAGGAACTGGCGTGATGTATGAGCACTTTGGTGCCACCTCATCAAACTTAACATCGCCTAAAAGCTTCCAACCCGATTTGGTTTTATCGCTTTTTACACGGGTAATACCCACATCAATAACAACGGCTCCTTCTTTAACCATTTCGGCGGTTACAAACTCAGCAGAACCAAGAGCAGCAATAAGAATATCGGCAGTACGAGTTATCTCTGCTAAATTCTTTGTACGGCTATGGCACATGGTTACAGTGCAATCGCCAGGGTATGCCTTTTGCGAAAGCAGGTTGGCAATGGGACGACCAACGATGTTACTTCTGCCCAAAACAACGCAGTGCTTGCCCGCCGTTTCAATTTTATAGCGACGTAGCAACTCAATTATACCATCGGGAGTTGCCGAAACGTAAGCTGGCAAACCAATGGTCATACGGCCCACGTTTACTGGGTGAAAACCATCTACATCCTTACGAGGATCGATAGCCTCAATAACCTTTTGGTCTGATATATGCTTTGGCAAAGGCATTTGAACAATAAAACCATCGATATCGGGATTGTTGTTTAAATCGTTAACCGCCTTAAGAAGCTCCTCCTCGGTTATGGTATCCTCGAAACGAAGCACAGTAGATTTAAATCCAACCTGGCTGCAGGCCTTCTCTTTGTGACCAACATAGGTCTCGCTTGCACCATCGTGACCAACAAGAACTGCGGCCAAATGGGGTACTTTTCCCCCTGCTTTTACAATTGCCTCTACTTCGGCTGCAATTTCTTGCTTTACCTCGTCGGCAATACGTTTTCCATCGAGTAGTTCCATGACAGATGTTAGATTATAATTACACAATAATAATTGATAGCAACTTAGCGACGTGGCATCGATCCCATCATGCGAGAGAGGTTTTTACCGCCTCCACCAGAAACCATCTTCATCATCTTCCGCATATCGTCAAACTGCTTAATAAGCCTATTCACTTCTTGAATAGAGGTACCACTACCATCGGCTAGTCGTTTGCGACGGCTACCATTAAGCACCGTTGGATTTTCGCGCTCATAAGGGGTCATGGATTGAATTATAGCCTCCACCCCTTTAAATGCATTATCATCAATATCGATATCCTTAAGTACTTTACCCATGCCAGGAATCATCCCTGCAAGATCCTTAAGGTTACCCATCTTCTTAATTTGGGCAATCTGAGAAAGAAAATCATTAAAGTTAAACTGATCCTTTACAATCTTCTTGTGCAGCTTACGAGCCTCGTCGGCATCGTATTGCTCCTGAGCGCGCTCAACAAGGGAAACAATGTCTCCCATACCCAAAATACGATCGGCCATACGCTCTGGGTGGAACACATCAAGTGCTTCCATTTTCTCGCCCATGCTAACAAACTTAATGGGTTTGTCAACCACAGAACGAATGGAAAGGGCAGCTCCACCACGTGTATCACCATCGAGTTTAGAGAGAACAACACCGTTAAAGTTAAGCCTATCGTTAAACTCCTTGGCAGTATTCACAGCATCCTGGCCAGTCATTGAGTCCACAACAAAAAGAATCTCCTGAGGCGAAACTGCTTTCTTTATGGCAGCCA
>DHVO01000097.1 GCA_002412705.1 Bacteroidales bacterium UBA5206
CAATTAGAACGCTTTCGGCGTTCTCTGAGGAGGGCGTTCTGGAGCTGGATGGGCGCAGAATTAAGGTTCTTGATGTTCACAAGCTAGAGCGCATTAGCGACCTTGGATAGCATTTAGTACCTGTTCTAATAAAAGAAAACCCGCTAATTGCGGGTTTTGCTTTTTATGTGGAATGCGTTTGGCCTGTATCGTGAAACGTTAGACGTGAATCGCGATTCGAAAAGAGAGTAGGATTGGATTGGTTGTTGTCTGATTTTAGTAGCACATAACTTGTAACCCGTCACCTGCAACATCCCCCAAACCCTACTCCTGCACATAAATCCTTTTAACCCGCTGCGATATGGATGTGAGTATCTCGTAGGGGATAGTGCCAATGGCATCGGCCATTTGGGTAATGGTGGGAGTATCGCCAAAAATGGTCACCTCGTCGCCCTCGTTGGCGCTTATGCCCGTAATATCTACCACGCAGGTATCCATGCTTACGTTGCCAATAAAGGGGGCTAGCTTACCGTTTACAAGCACCTTCCCGTTGCCGTTGCCCAGCTTGCGGTTTAGCCCATCGGCGTAGCCAATGGGTAGGGTTGCGGTTGTGGTGCTGCGGTTTAGCTTACCCCGGCGGCTGTAGCCAACTGTTTCGCCAGCGGCTAAGTGCTTAATTTGGGCTATATGCGTTTTTAGGGTGCTAACGGTTTGTATCTTCTCCTGATGCGTTGCACTTACCCCGTAAAGGCCTATGCCCAGCCTAATCATATCAAAGTGCGCCTGAGGGAATCGCTCTATTCCTGCCGAGTTTAGTATGTGCCTAATAGGTTGATATCCAATTGATGATATTATCATCTGGCTCATGTTCCTATACCTTGATATCTGCTCTAGGGTAAAATCGTCGTGTTCGGGCTCATCGCTGGCGGCAAGGTGCGAGAATATGCTCTGCACCTTAACGGCGTTGGTAGAGGCCAGTCGTTTGGTAAGCGCATCAATCTCGTCCTCAACAAAGCCTACACGGTGCATGCCGGTGTCCAGCTTAATGTGGATAGGGTACTGGCTCATGCCGTTTTTTTCAACGGTAGCAATAAAGTCGTTTAGGCACGATATACTGTAGATTTCTGGCTCAAGGTTGTGGCTAACCATTAGCTCGTAGCTTCCCCATGCGGGGTTTAGCACAATAATGGGTAGCGATATTCCGGCTTCGCGAAGCGCAATGCCCTCATCGGCAAAGGCCACGCCAAGGTAGTGAATGCGGTGGTACTGTAGCAGGCTGGCTATTTCGTACGACCCGCTGCCATACGAGAACGCCTTAACCATTACCATTACCTTAACATCGGGCTTGATAAGGCTGCGGAAGTAGTTAAGGTTGTTAACCATGGCGTTTAGGTTAACCTCAAGCACGGTGCGGTGCGCCTTTTTCTCCAGCAGAGCTGATATGCGCTCAAAATGGAACGGACGGCTACCCTTTAGTAGTATTGCGGTGTTGGAGAGGCTTCGGCGCGAGAATCGCTCCATAAACTCCGCAGTGCTTTGGTAAAACTCCTTTGCTCCAGTAAAAAGATGCGCGTGCTGCGATATTACAGGACCAATTCCTATGATACTGGTTATGCCCCTATGGGAAAGGCCTTGGGCAATCTCTCTGTATAGCGCCTCGGGCTCGCTGCCGCTTTGGAGAATATCCGAAAGGATAACCAGCTTATGGGGATGCTGTTTCTGGCGTATCAAAAAATCTAGTGCGATGCTTAGCGAGCCAGTATCGGAGTTGTAGCTATCGTTAATTATGGTGCAGCTGTTAATCCCCTCCTTAAGCTCTAGTCGCATGGCTACAGACATTAGCTTGGCTAGGCGCAGCGGTATATCATCAAAATCGATACCTACAACTAGCATTAGGCACAGGCAGTGCATTGCGTTTTCCAGCGAGGCCGCATCAGAAAAAGGAATGGATACGTTTTGCTCCCTACCAAGGTATGTAACCCTAAAGGTTGTATCGCCATTGGTTTGCGATACGTTGCTAAGCACAACATCGGCTTCGGCACGTTGGCCCCAGGTAAAGGTTTTGCTGCCCTTTGTTTGGGCTGATATGGTTGTGCAAACCTCCTGATGGTTGGTGCAGTATATTAGCGTATCAACATTGGTAAACAGCTGAATTTTCTCGGCAGCCTTTGCCTCAATGGAGCTAAAGTTCTCCTGATGCGCAAGGCCAATGTTGGTAAATATGCCAATGGTTGGGGCAACAATGGGGGCAAGGTTGGCCATTTCGTTGGGTTCCGAGATGCCGGCCTCAAAAATGCCGAGGGTATGGCTTGCATCCATCTGCAGCACCGATAGCGGAACGCCCACCTGCGAGTTGTAGCTTTTGGGGCTACGGATAATGCTAAAATCTGGGGCGAGTAGCTGCGCTGCCCACTCCTTTATAATGGTTTTCCCGTTACTTCCTGTTATTCCAACAACAGGATACGCAAATTTAGCCCTGTGCCATGCGGCCAGCTTTTGCAGGCCTAGTAGCGTGTTGTTGCAAATAATGAACGAAGCGGTTGGGAATTGGCTAAAATCAATGTTATGCTGGGATATAAGAAAGAGCTTAACCCCGCGGTTATTGTACAAGTCGGTGATATAGCTGTGCCCGTTGTGCTGCTTGCCGTTTATGGCAACAAAAAGGGCGTTTGGGGCAATGGCCGGTAGGCGGCTATCAATAAAAACTGAGCTTACAGATGCTTCTCCATCGCCTTTAATGGTTGCTCCAATTGCGGTGGCTATATCGGTTAACTTGTAGTTGAACATTTGGTGCTAGTGAAAGGTGATTTGGATAATGCTACAATTTTGGCTCCTATAACTTCCATCTAATTTCCCGTACTACCTTGGCTATGCTAGGTTACTTATCCTTTGCTGTATCTGCTTTGCGGGCATCGAGGAAGCAGCTGCGGCAAAGGGGTTCGTAAATATCGGTCTCGCCTAGAACAACCAGCTTTTCTCCTGCCGATTTACGGTGTGAGTACTGAGCCAAGTTTCCGCACTTTACACAAATGGCGTGTACCTTGGTTACGTACTCGGCACAGGCAAGTAGCGCTGGCATGGGGCCGAAGGGCTTTCCGCGGAAATCCATATCGAGACCCGCAACAATTACCCTAATGCCCTGGTCGGCAAGTGCGTTGCATACCTCAGCAAGGTTATTATCGAAGAACTGCGCCTCGTCAATACCAATAACATCAACATCCGATGACATCAACAGGATGTTTCCCGATGATGATACTGGGGTTGAGCGTATGGCGTTTGAATCGTGCGAAACCACATCGTGCTCCGAGTAGCGCGTATCAACAAGGGGTTTAAAAATTTCGACCCTTTGCTTTGCAAATTTTGCTCGCTTAAGCCTGCGGATTAGCTCCTCTGTTTTGCCAGAAAACATTGAGCCTGCAATTACTTCTATCCAACCTTTGCGGTTAGTGCTTACGGAATTCTCTAAAAAGTGCATCTACAATAAATAGGAGGGTAAACTGTTTTTACAAAAGTAATCAAAAAGTTACTTTTGATGCAGAATTATTTTAGGGGAGAGGGAGA
>DHVO01000202.1 GCA_002412705.1 Bacteroidales bacterium UBA5206
GTGGAGGAGGTGCTGATTGCCGTTACCGGTGTGGTGAAGGTTGACTCCCGGTACCACCCGGAGAAGGAGTACCCCGTGCGCGTTGGGCTGCTCAGGGTGGCCCCCACACCGTAGGTGTACGACGAGGGGTTGCTCGTGTTGTTCGTTCCGCCGTTCAGGGTGTACGTGATGCTGTAGCTGTTAGCCGTCCACTTCGCGTATAGCGTTAGCGCAGCGGTTACCATATCGGTTGCGAAGTTCCATGTGCTGGTGCAGGCGGGCTCCCTGTACCAGCCTTCGAAGGTGTGCCCCGTACGCGTTGGTGGGGCGGGTGTTGCCACCGTGGTGTTGTAGCTCACCAATGCGCTGGGTACCGCGCTGCCCCCCTGGGCGTTGAAGGTCACGGTGTACTGGTTTGCCGTCCACTTCGCGTACAGCGCTACTACCCCTGTGGAGGATGTGCTGATTGCCGTTACCGGTGTGGTGAAGGTTGACTCCTTGTACCACCCGGAGAAGGAGTACCCCGTGCGCGTTGGGCTGCTCAGGGTGGCCCCCACACCGTAGGTGTACGACGAGGAGTTGCTCGCACTGTTCGTTCCGCCGTTCAGGGTGTACGTGATGCTGTAGCTGTTAGCCGTCCACTTCGCGTACAGCGTTAGCGCAGCGGTTACCTTGTCGGTTGTGAAGCTCCATGCGCTGGTGCAGGCGGGCTCCCTGTACCAGCCTTCGAAGGTGTGCCCCGTACGCGTTGGTGGGGCGGGGCTTTCTATGGATTCTCCTTTGTTAACCGTAATAGCAATCTCTTTCCCATTATATTGCTGGTTAAAGGTTACTGTGCATGTGAAAATGTTTTCAATAGGTTTTTGTCCAAATAAATGGTAATCGAATCGCTTTAGAATTCTGTAGTTGTTGTCTCTTATTTCGGATAGGCGCCACAAAGAGTCATAACTATAGTAGGTTGTTGTCCCATTTATATCTGTTTGTGTTGTAATACCTACACCTGGCTTGTAAGTATAGGTTGACAAAAATGCCTTGTCTGGAACTAATGTGCGAAGTGTTGCGTTTTGTTCACTAAAGTTTTGGCGAGAGTTATTGTCGTCAAAAGAGAGAAAAAGCTCTAGTTTCTTTATTGAGTCGGATAGTGCTGGCGAAATTTCTTTATGGGAAAGATTTTCAAACTTTGCAATAGGAAGTGTTCCATTGTATCCCCAAAAGAATGAGGTTACCAAACCTGAAGCATCCTTCAACTCAACAAGTCGCCCCTTGCTATTATAATCCAAAACTACTCTTTTCTCGTAATCCGATTTTTTAAAGTTGTATTCATGAACAGATGATGGAAGTAAATAGTCACCGAAAAAGGCATGTTGTTTTGCAGTGCTCTGTATGAGTTCGTTGCCGTTATACACTTTGCTAAGGATTGGAATAGAAAGCATGTTTCGACTAATCATCTCACCAATAGTTGGTGTAGTAAATATTTCACCAAGTACAGGTAGTATGTCTTTAGCATAGAAAAATTCTGTCAAGATATAGCGATTAGACAAGAGGTTATTGACCATATCTGGCGTTGATGTGAGTTGACGTGTTGATCTGATTTGAAAATCAGAATTATAACTATAACTGGTGCTTGCCGTTGATATTATGCCAGAAGAACCATAGTAAAGAGTGTCTGTTTGTGATGTGAGTTTTTTAGTAGATAACACCTTAATGTAAGGCTGGTACGCTAAAAGATGTTTTGTTAAATCCGGTGTTGGATCTTCGTTTAGTATGATAGACCCAACGCGCATTCCAGGGATTTTATAAGTTTCCATAATAGCATAGGTAAAGCTAGTCGCTTTTACTTTTTCTCCAGAAGAACTAAAGTATTCTTCTCTGGAAAGTTGCCCTCTTAGCCGATCTTTATCATCAGATGGAATTGATAGAAAAGGACGGGCAGGTATTGTAAGGCTTGCGTTATTCCAAGTACCAATGGTATTATAACCTCCAAAATAGTCATCAGGAGTGAGTTCAAAGTGCGAAATAGTGTAGCTTTCATCGGCAAAGATCTCTTTTACTTCCCTGTAGCCTACAGGCGACCCTTGCGTTAACTCCAAATTCCCCTGATTAACATTAGTTCTATTAAAACTTGCATCCCAGCAAAGGGCTCCTCCTAGTTCTCCCCCCTGTAGAACTCCTCGAATGTATCGGTAGTTGCTATAACTTGGAATGAGGTTCATCCTCACCCCACTTGACCAATTGGGCTTTGACGAAAGAGTGTATTCGTAGCCTGTAAATCCAATTAGGTTTCCCTTTTCATCGTAACTTGAAAGCCTTTTAATCCGTAATCCTCCAGCGTATTCGTACATATTGTTTGGCTGATTCACACTAGGTGGTATTAGATATTCAATACTTCCTTCTGCAAGGAAAGGGTTATCTATAGAAGGAGTGGATTTTGGCTCAAGTTTTAGTTTGTAAATACCTTTAGCCATTATTTTTATCTCGGAAGAGGTGTTGTTGCATACCGAAAATAGGTGATTACCACTTTGGTTTAGAATATTGACTTTTAGTTGTTCATGGTTTAAGGATGCATTAAAGGTCACTGCCATGTCCTTGTATAGTTCAAATTCTGTATAAGTGTTAGGCAATTCGGTGGAGTAGTTCCACCTAACCAATCTTTTATTAAAATCATTGGGTGCTTCTCCTTCCTCAATATCCTTTAGTTCGCTTCCCTCATAGAAAGAAGAATAGCTATGGGGTTCATACTCAAACTGAGTGTATCCCTTGGTGGGATAGATGATTTTACTAAGTGTTCCTGCCCTCATGAAAAGCCCTGTTTTATCAGGACTAAGAATTGCTCCATCATAGTAAACGCCGTTTTCTGTCATGGCGGGAACATTGCTTTGTTTCAATTCGTTTTGCGCCATTCCGTTAAAAAAGCCCCAGTAATCTTGCTGATAAGAGTTGCGGGCAGGTAGTCCATCGTAATACTCAAAGGAGTGGGTATAACCATCAGCTGCATTAACGGGCTTCATGGTTATGCTGTCCAAACGTAAACGCAGTGATAAAAAGTCCTCCTCGTTCCCTGAGTTGAAATAGCTGTACCCAAGATTGAACAATAAAGGAGTGGAGTAACTATTTTTAATCTCAATTGAACTCAGTTTGCAGCCATTCTGCTCGCCAAAAGCAATGTTGGGTAGGTCTTGCCTACTTTCGGTATAAAACTTAATTGTGATATTTGTACCAGAGATACTGTCCAAAACAAAACCTTTTGCTTCCACTAAGTTTTTGCTCCGGATAAAAACACTTTTGTTAGTTGAACCGAAAATTTGCTCATAAGTATCAGTCATTCGTATGTCATAGATCTCTGTGTTCTTTTTGTAAAAGAAGAGTACCTCGTCAATAGAGTTTTGATCCCAAATTCGTGTTAAGTACCATGTTGAGGTGTAGGTGTGTGTAGGCGATGTGGTGAAATACCCATAGTTTGAAGAGGAACCAGAAATAGTTGTAACCTGATTTTGTAACTCAAATTCATATACAATCCCCTTGTAATCGGTTGCTCTAAAGCTTCTATTGTTGGGGTTATATTCAATCGTTATATTGGCGTGGGATTCAATATGGCATTTCTCCATATAAGGATCAATATAAAATGTACCAGAGAATCCCATAAAGTTGAAACTGTACACATCGGGTTCATACTCCGCAAAAGATCCACAGGCATGCCATAAATCGGAAAGGGTTGGGGTAAATGAAAAAAGTTCGGACTGATAGCCATTGGGGTCAGGTAACATTTTTCCATAGTCTAAATAAGCACCCGTTTCTTCATCAGGTAGCCCTACTGTGGTTCTTGTTATAATGCCACCAGCGTTCAAACTCCAGCCAAGGCCAACCCAACTAGCCGTTTCCTCCACTCTTATGCCAGATGCGTGATAACTTAGTGATATAGGAACACCAATATTGCCCTCTTTAAATTCGTAAAGCGGAATAGAAACACTCGGGATACCAGTGTATTTGCTAATGGGAACTGAACCGTATTTTCCTAATGCAGCCTCCGTTGGAGGTGGGGGTATCACGTTTACATCAGGCATGCTGACTTTTATTTCATCCTGAGCTACAATAAAACAACTATGGCTAATTCCGATAAGAATAAAACCAACTATAAAAAATCGAATCTTCATTATCTTTTGGTGTATAAAAAATTTCACTTATATTAATCCTGCTAAAATTAGTACCGCAAGATTAAAGACGACAATCGTAATTCGTCAAATTTCCTCTAGCATCAGTAAATAACTTTCTATTTAAGCATAGATTTATAGATAAGGAGAGAATCAACGGACATAGGAACAGGAGGTGTAGTAAATCTTTTTTCATAGTTTAAATGCTATTAAAGTTTATTCAATTCTTTGCAGAGAGCCTATTCTTTACTGTATCCTTATATTTCTCCCTTAAGCTATTCTTCTAAAAACGGTATAGAATTTTCTATGCAAATTTTAAATGAAATTAACTGTTTTTGGGTAACCCGCAAAGCATACTTAACGATAAGTTCACCTCGTCTAAATCGTTAGTGACTCACATTTAGGGGTTTGTGTAAATAATTAGCAAAAATATGTTATGCAGCACGTTGCCCGGATTTTTAGCCCCCAAACGAAGTGCTCAGCTGGAATAGGGGGAGGTACATGGCAATGAGAATCACCCCAACAAGAATACCTACAAGAATTATGAGGATAGGCTCTATTAGGCTGCTTAAAAGGCTCACGCTGCTCTCCAGCTCGGCGGTGTACTGCTTGCTTAGCTCGTTAAAAACCACATCCATTTTATTAACCTCTTCGGCTACCCGAATTAGCGCAACCATTTTACGCTCGAAGATAGGGAACCGAGCCATCGTGGTGCTAAGGGTATCGCCCTTTAGTATGCCAGCTGCTATTGCTCTAAGCGCCTCTTCGTAGGGGTAGTACCCTATCATCCGCTCAACCAGGTCTATGGCTCTTAGCATGGGGACATGTGCAGAAACAAGTAGGGTCATGGATTGACAGAACCGAGCAGAGTAAAGTTTGGTGGTAAAGCCATTTATTATGGGGGGCATCGCTACGGTTCCTTGTTTTTAGCTGGTTTTAACTTTTATTGTTTGCTTTCTATACGTAGAGATACGCTCTGTAGCTGTGTTCCGTTGTTCCGCGGGCTAAGCCTGCAAGAATAAACTAGGCCGCGTTGTAACCACTGCCAAATGGGATGTCTAGGGCTTTAGAGCCTCTGCCTAATACGTGAGAATCAGCGAGGGGAAAGGCAAGATGAGCACGCTAAACATCATCAGGCACAAACTGCTTTCCATAATATTTGTTGTATTCATATATCATCCTGCGAATACTCACTGTACCAATCAGACTGTTATTGTGAGGGGCATGTCGTTGTGGCAAAGGGTAGCGGATTTTTTACTTTTATCTTAGGATACCGAACATGGGAATACAGGGCTTTGGAGCCTCAGGCGAACGGGTATCCTGATTGAGAATAGCATTAGTGGCTCCTCCTTTGGCTTTTCCATTGTTGGCATTGGGGTTAACGTTAACCAATCCAGCTTTTCACTGGATTTGCCAAACCCGGCATCGTTAAGGCTGCTTACTGGTAAAACCTTTGGGTTGCCTGTTGAACTCGATAAACTTCTTAAGTGTATTGGCTTTTGGTACGATACGCTAAGTTCCGGTAACACCTCTAAGGTTGTTGATTCCTATTTAGGCTCTCTATATCGTAGGATGGATTGGTTTAGCTATCGCGATGCTAATGGTGTGTTTGAGGCTAGGATAAAGTGGGTAAAACCCTCTGGTGAGCTTGTTCTTGAATTGGCCGATGGCTCAACCCGCGAGTACCTGTTTAAGGAGGTTTCCTTTGTTCTGTAGCAACCTGTTTGTCGCATAAAAAACGCGGATATACTCTACTGTGTAGGGATATCCGCGTTTTAAAATTTTGGTGTTGCTATCGGTTAAACGCCATTGCAATTTGATCGGCCATGGCATCAATTCCCTTTTGCAGCTTATCCTTTAGGAGCATTTTCATCATCATGTTAAGCTCTGCTTTTACCGTAATCTTCATGCGGGTGTCGTATGGGGCAACCTGTTTTAGCTGTATCCAAAGGTTAAAGTCAAGAGGTGCACCATCGGGACATGCCAAACAGGGTTTCCCTTTTCCTTTACTTACACCAAGGCGAAGCCTTGAGGAATAATCGGACGGCGGTACAACCGCCGCCCAAGGCGGGAAGAATGAACGTTTGAGCCTCAGGCGAACGGGGGATGTGAGTCGATTATAACTTAGGATAATCAAACAAAGCAACTCGTAGTTTTTTATCAATAAAATAAAGTTGTATCAAGCCACCATGTACATCGTCTAAATATAGACAGTCCCATCTACTATCATCAATTGAACTAAACTCTTCTGATATTTCTTTAGCAAAAGCTGGATGCTTATTTTTTTCTTTGTATGAATGAGGAAAAGTTACTGCTGCATCCTTCAATGTAAATTTGCTATTTAATGAATACTTGTCAGTCATAATAAGAGTATTAGGATTGTCAAAGATGACAGAGATTAATCCAATCCTACCATTGAATAAAGCAAATCTATAATCTCCATATTCTAATAAATCATACTTTATTAGTTTTCGATTCTCTTTATCAAAAATTCCTCCTCCATTCTTTATCAGTGTATCTGGATTTCCGGCATTCTTGAAAAAATAGCTAGAATCAATATCATATGTCAAGATATCGTTAAAGCACCTGGCTTTTGCAATGTCCAATGTGTCGGCCTGTTCTTCATTCAAACGCTCTACATCAGTTGCAGCAGAACAGTTAAGCGAAAAAATTGCAACTAATATTATTAATATTTTACTTGTATTTCCCATATAAAAAGTCATATGCTACATTTAAATTATTACCTGCCGCAGGTATGGTTATCCACATCTGAGGATAACCGCTTCCTCCTTCAATCGAACGTCTATATTTAAAATTCTCCCTAGTATAATCTCGGGTTGGGTCAGCTCTTGCTGGGACACTACCCATATTGGTGATCCATTTGGTAACCATATCTACGGTAACAGGAACTTTAACTCCATTCATTAACATTGTTCCGCTTCCGCTAAAATTTCCTTGTCCAGAAAGTCCGCTTAAAGTAGCTTTGTCCATATTAGTATTGAAGTTTCCAGGGTCAAATTGCCATAAAGCCATTTCTTGTTGGGGAATCTCAGAATTTGGTAAAGTTAGAGATTGACTACTTTCGATTAAACTACTTTTAATATTTGAGAACATTAAGCCAAATCGAATTTGGTTAATTCTTGCTTGGTCTGTTTTACCTTTATCTGATAGCCAGTCTAATTTTAATACTTCACTACCTGTTACACTTTTTACTTTATCTCCTGAGATTGTAGTTCCAGCGGCGATACTTTCGGTACCTTTCGTTCCTGTAATTGCTTCAGCTTTTTCTTGTGAGATACCATATTGCTCAGAAAGAGTTTGAGCATTATCTCCTTGTTCTGCAACATAAGATACATTGCCTTTCATGTCTATATCAGGAATCCATTCGAGCATTCCATTTGGATCTATAAATTTGATAGGGTTATTGAAACCATAACGGTATGGAGTATAATCATAATGTTTTTCTGCCAACGGATCCACGACATGCCAACGTCCTAATGCTGGGTCGTAGAACCTAGCCCCGTAATCGTACCAATCGAACCGAACACCGTCCAGCGTGGCGTCCTGCTGCTCCTTGCCGTTGTAGAGGTAGCCGTTGGCGTTGCTGATGAGCAGCGGGGCATGCGCCATGCCGAAGGCGTAGTAGTCGGTGGTCTGCAGCACCGCGCCATTGCTGCTGAACACCACGCGGGTGCTGCCCAGGTGGTCCTTCAGGAAGTACTCGTAGCTGA
>DHVO01000167.1 GCA_002412705.1 Bacteroidales bacterium UBA5206
GTTTTGTAAACTCGCTGGGAGTAAGGCCTGTAGCCTTTTTGAAAACTCTATTGAATGTTGCTTTAGAGTTAAAGCCACAATCGTAGGCTATGCTTACAAGGGTTAGGTTGCTGTTTTGCGGATTGCAACATTGTTTTTTAAACTCTTCAATACGGTAGTGGTTTACAAAATCGAAGAAGTTCATGTTTAACCTACCATTAAGAATTCCCGAAAGGTAATCGGGTGCTACATCAAGCTCATCGCTAAGCTTAGCAAGTGTAAGCTCTGGGTTACAGTGTGGCTTTTGCTCCTTCATGTAGGTCATTAGCTTTTTTACAAAATCCTCGTCCCCCTTCTCTAGAGGGGCAGTTTCTGGCTGTATGGCTGAGGTTTTGTCCAAATCAACGCTAATGTTACTTGACACAAAAACATTGCCCTGCTTTAGCCCATAAAAACCCAATAGTAACACGTATGCCGAGGCTAAGATAAAACCAATGAGCTGCATGAAATTGAAGGAGAGCAGCCCCATTATGTAGTTGCTAATATAAAGAGTGCTTATTAAGGCGTAACAAATAATTGCCGAGAGTAGCAAGAAGCGTAACCATGATAAATCGATATGCTCTACCGATGAGAAAAAGCCTTTAATCCTGCGGTTGTACCTCCTAAGCAATAGCAGTCCCCATATAAAGTATCCTTGTGATACAATTGCAACTGCTGCTAGAATAATTGGGTAGGATATATTATTCTTGAATGCTCCACTTGAATCTATTGCTATGCGTTGGTTGTGAGGCAAGGAGTATATTTGAAAGTAGAATACCAATACTATGGCTAAGAATGGGACAAAGTGCAGCAGATACGTTGGCTTAAAAACGAATTTTTGTGTGGTTAGGCTCTTTATGTAAAGCCATAGAACTGGTCCGTGTAGAAAGATTACAGGTGTTGATGTGTGTATAATAAAAGGAATAGGGTACCCATTTGTTCTGTTCAGTATTTCTAAATAGCTAAGTAGAATATTTATTCCAAATAAACCAAAGTAAGCGGCCAAGGTGTAGTCCCACAATCCTTTCTGCTTTTTTGACAGGATTAAAGCAATAATGAGCAACGCTTCGGCAACACCTACAATTAAGAATGCATCCATTGGCTAAGTCTATATATTGGTCAAATATACATAAAATGACCATTGGGATTGAGATGTAAATCCTAACGTTTTTTTGTTAAGGTAAGTGTGTCGGCTAAATTCCTGTAAAAAGCGATAGCTCCTCTGTTCTGATATCGCTTTTATCCGCTTTGCTTTTTAGCATCTTTATGTGAGACGAGACGTTGAATCCACGGCGGTTTGCGCTTTTTAATATGTAGTATTGCATATAGAAGTGTGCCATATTGCTATCAATATTCTCTGTATCGAATGTGCCATTACAGTATAGTTCCAAGCCCTGCTCTAGTTCCTTTAATGAGCACACATTAGGAGTTTGGGGTACTTGAACAAATTCGTCCTGTTCCACACTAAATACAAAATCGGAAGGCGTAATAATTATACCTCCACCATCAACTATAAATAGCTGTATGCACAGCTCTCCCCAAGGCGATGTTGTTTGAGATAAATCGCTAACCAAAGAGCAATCTATGGTTGTGGTATTGTTTATTCTGGGGTTATTAATGGTAACCAAATTATCTTCAATGGATACAATAATGTTATCCACTAAAACCAACTCGTTTGCTATATCCTGTGCGTTCATGCTGAGAACAAATGAGGTTTGTGTGTGCGATTTCGGACATTGGTGTACGCAAATAATCAACTCGTTATGGAACTATAAGTATCAATCTTTTGCCTATTGTATTGATTTGTAGTACTATGTTTCTTTGGGCATAAGTGTTGGTACTTAATCATTCGTTTGAAAAAAGAACGTTTATCTGTAACTTATAGTCTGCAAAAACATCACAGTAACTAAACCACACGCCTATGTCAGTGATTGATAGTTATCTTAAAACAGGACTAAGAAACCTGCAAAAGCACCGTTTCTACTCCTTTATTAACATACTTGGGTTAGCAATTGGTATTGCTGGAAGTTTGTTAATAGTACTCTACGTAATTAACGAGATTAGCTACGATAAGTTTCATAATGATTATGAACGTATATATAGAGTTGGTGTAAAGGGTGAATTAAAGGGTGATCCTGTAAATATGGCTGTTACATGCGCTCCCATGGCAAAAACTCTCCCACAAGAGTTTCCCGAAGTTGAGTCGGTAACCAGAATACGCCAGCTAGGCGATTGGTTAATTGGCTCTGGTGAGCGTAAGTTTAACGAGGAACATTTCCTATTTGCCGATTCTACCTTTTTCGATATATTCAACTTTACCCTTATTGCTGGCGATCCCAAAACGGCACTTTCACGTCCTCGCACGATGATTGTAACTCAGTCGGCGGCAAAAAAGTACTTTGGAGATGAGGATCCAATGGGTAAGAGCATTCGGGTTGAGAACGATTCCACCTTTTTTGAGGTTACTGGTGTAATGGCCGATTTGCCTGTGAATAGCCATTTTCACTTTGCTTTACTTGGGTCTATGGTGTCCTATCCCAATCAGGCCAACAACGATTTCTGGATATCAAACAACTTCTATACCTATGTAAAGTTAAAGGAGGGGGCCGATGCTCAAGAGTTTGAAGCAAAGCTTAGAACCCTTTTAGTAAAGTATATTGGTCCACAGTTTCAGCAGGCCCTTGGTGTTACTATTGATGAGTTTGAAGCGGGCGGAAACTCATATGGCTATTTTATTCAACCATTGGCCGATATTCACTTAAAGTCTAAACTTCAGTATGAGCTGGAACCCGGTGGCAACATGCTTTACGTTTTTATTTTCTCCGTTGCCGCAATTTTGATACTAATAATTGCGTGCATCAACTTTATGAACCTTGCAACTGCTCGTTCTGCTGGAAGAGCAAAGGAGGTTGGGCTAAGAAAAGTGGTGGGTTCCGACAAAAAGCGATTGGTGTTTCAGTTTTTGTCCGAATCGATTATGGTAACGTTTTTTGCTCTAATTCTAGCCCTTATCATAGTAGAGCTGTCGTTACCTTCTTTTAATAATCTTTTGGGTTTACAGCTAAGTGTTGGGTACTTATCAACTTGGTATATAATACCAGCACTTATTGTTTTTGCCATTTTTGTGGGCTTACTCGCTGGGAGCTACCCTGCGTTCTTTGTATCGTCGTTTAGTCCTATTGCTGTGCTCAAAGGAAAGCTAAAAGGAGGAGCAAGAAGCAGCGTATTGCGTAGCTTTTTGGTTGTTTCGCAGTTTACGGTAACAATAGCCATTCTGTTGGCAGCAACGGCAGTTTTCATGCAAATAAGGTATTTCCAGAATAAGGACTTGGGGTTTGATAAGGAGAATAAGCTGGTAATAAAGCGCTCCGATGGTCTTAAGCGTAACATGGACGTATTTAAGCAAGAGGCTCTTAAAATAGAGGGCGTGGTTAGCATTGCAAACGCAAACTCTATTCCTGGTAGAAATTACAGCCTAAATGCGCAGCTTCTGGAGGGAGATCCTAATCCAGGTACTACCTACACCCTGCAGCAGGGGTGGGTCTCACCAGGATTTGAACAGACACTTGGTTTGCGACTAAAGGAGGGCCGATTCTTAAGTAGCGATATCCCCACCGATACCCTTGCAGTGGTATTGTCGGAAGCAGGTGTAAAGGCCCTTGGTATTACAGACCCTTTAAAGCACCGACTCTATCAGCCAGGCGAAACGCCAAGGTATTTCAATATTGTAGGGGTTGTTGAGGATTTTCATATTAAATCGCTGCAAAGTAAAATCTCTCCCATATTGCTGTCGTTTATGCCCGGAAACTGGGAAGGAGTTGTTGTTGTTGCGCTTTCGGGTGAGAATAACAAGCAGGCCATATCTCAATTGGAACAGCTGTGGGCTAATTTCTCTGAGTTCCCCTTTGAGTACTACTACCTAGAGGATAGCTTGGCTACGCTTTACAAAGCCGAAGTACAAACTGGCGTTGTGTTAATTGCTTTTTCGGTGCTAGCAATTGTGCTGTCGTGCTTGGGCTTGTTGGGTTTGGTTTCTTTTACTACCTCATTGCGAACAAAAGAGATAGCTGTACGCAAAACCCTTGGTGCAAGCAATGGGCTTATAATTGGCATCCTATCCATAGAAACGCTAAGGCTAATAGGTCTTTCCACTGTAATAGCACTGGGTATTTCATGGTATGCTATAAGCAAGTGGCTAGAAAATTATGCCTTTAAGGCAAATATAAGTGTGGCAATTTATGTAGTTGTTCCTTTAGTTATTACTGTTGTTGCACTTTTGGTAATTAGTAGGGAAGTGTATAAAGCGGCTTCACGTAATCCTGCGGAGGTGCTAAAATACGAGTAGATACTAAATAAAATATAGGCGATTTATTGGACAAAGGTTAGAACTGTTTTTATTCTAACCTTTGTCTTTTTTATTAGCAAAGCAAGAATGGCTAGTTCCTAAAAACAAAAACACGGCTAGAGATTTCTCTCTAGCCGCGCCTTTATTAGAGTACTAAATAGCTAAACTATTCAGCAACAACTTCAAATTCAATGGTAACCTTAACATCGCGGTGAAGTTTAATCTCAACGGTGTAGTTACCAATCTCTTTAACTTGCTCTTCCTTAATGTGGATGGTTTTGCGATCGATATCAAAACCTTTAGCAACAAGAGCTTCAGCAATTTGGATAGTATTAACAGATCCAAAGATTTTACCAGTACTGCTAGTTTTAGCACCAATGGTAAGTTTAACACCTTCAAGCTTTTTAGCAAACTCTTCAGCATCAGCTTTAATCTTTGCTGCTTTGTGAGCCCTTTGCTTAATGTTTTCAGCTAGTACTTTCTTAGCAGATTCGGTAGCAGCAATTGCATATCCGCTAGGAATTAAATAGTTACGAGCGTAACCGTTTTTAACAGTTACGATATCGTCTGCGTGACCAACATTGGCCACATCTTGTTTTAGTATAATTTCCATCTATTTGTCCTCCTAACGTTTTATTTCAACAAGTCGGTTACGAAGGGCAGAATTGCCAAGTGGCGAGCCCTTTTTACGGCAGTTGCCACTTTACGTTGGTACTTAAGTGAGGTACCGGTAAGGCGACGAGGAAGAATTTTTCCTTGTTCGTTTAAGAATTTCTTCAAGAACTCTGCGTCTTTGTAATCAACGTACTTAATTCCGTTTTTCTTGAAGCGGCAGTATTTCTTTTTCTTAATCTCAACGGTTGGTGGGGTGAGATATCTGATCTCGCTTTGATTTTGGCTCATGGTTATTCCTCCTGCTGTTTTTGTTCAACTTTAGCGCTGCGTTTCCTCTCTGCGTATTCAACAGCATACTTATCCATACGGAAAGTTAAGAAACGGATAATTCTCTCGTCACGACGGTACTGTGTTTCTAGCTTGTCGATTAAAGAACCTTCCGCCTTGAACTCAAGTAGGTAGTAAAAACCGGTGGTTTTTTTCTGAATGGGGTAGGCCAACTTTCTTAGACCCCAGTTCTCTTCGTGTACAATTTCACCTCCATTCTCGGTGATGACACCTTTGAACTTGCTAACCGCTTCCTTCATCTGGGCCTCAGACAAAACGGGAGTTGCAATGAAAACGGTTTCGTACTGGTTTAACATAATTTAAACTATTAGTTTGTAATTATTGAGCCCGCAAAAGTAGGTAATACTACTCTTTTTTGCAAACATATTTTGGCGTTTTATTATTCAATGTTCTCTTTTATTTGTGTTTATATGGTAGTGTATTTTCTTTTGTTAGTAAATAGTTCCTTCTACGCAGTTACCCAATGTTTCCTAAAACTATCTTTGACCCATATTTATGTGCGACAATGGGAAAAGGAACAATATGCTTTTGTAAGGAGGTAAAGGCGTCGGTGGTGCGCTCTAAAATTCGTAAGCTGGAACTTGATACCCTTGTGGATGTTCAATTAGCAACAGGTGCTGCTACGGGTTGTGGGCGTTGTAGACCCGATGTTCAGCTAATTCTAGATGAGGAGGCTGCCCGTAGAAAGGAGAAGGGGCACCAGCTTAAGCTGCGCTTTGAGTAGGTTTTTGTTAGACCTTAGACGCTAGATGTTAGATATTAGTTCTGAAATATAGTGTTCTAATCCTTTAACCTTTAACCTCTTTCACAATTCTGTAAAGCCGTCTAAGGTCTTCAACTTTATCCTTGTAACCAAGGCGATCGTAGGAGAGGATTAGCCCAACAATTAGCTGCGATATAGTTTCTTGGTTGCTACATGGCAGGAAATATTCCTTTTGGTGCTCTAAGTTTTGTTGTGTTAGGAAGTATTCAATTTCTCTGCGACCCAAAACGGTTCCCTTGTTAAAGGGATTTATGTAGAAAAGAATTTCGTCCAGTGGATCGGCATTGGGGTTTACAGGTTTATACCTATCCTTGTAGCAGAGTATGAAGTTCTTGGGCAGGTTTACCCCAAATATGGGCAGCCCTAGTTTTTGCCCAATTACAGAGTAAATAATTGCAAGGGATATTTGCCCCCCCTTTTTTGTTTCAAGTACTTGGTTAATAAAGCCGTTCTGAGGTGAATAGAAGTTAGCTAGATTTGCCGCAAACCCTTGAACATCAAAAATAACATGGTTCAGAATTTTGACCTTTTCCAGGGCGGTTAGGTTATCGTTTAGCTCAATCCAGATATCCTTTTTAATTGCCTCAATAGCCTTGTCTATTGCGTTTAGACTAAGTTCGGGGTACTGGTACTTGGCAACAAGAAATGCCCCGTCGAGCAAGCTTGGTGAGCCTTGGTTTACCCAAGCCGCTAAGCCTTCCTCTACGTTATTGAGTTGTATAGAGTGGATTAGACTCTCAATACGCGTTTGTATTAGCTCGTTAAGCGATGCTTCCCATGCTTTTTCCAAAAGGGGAATGATCACCGGCCCTTGGCCGATGATCTTATTTGATACGGCCTGAAAAACGTCCAAGTCTGGATCGTCGAGTAAAGCAATTAGCGCCTTAAACTCCTTGTTCTCCATTGCCGTTCCTTGTTATTTGGTGAGACGAATTAACGTTTGCTCTATAAGGTTCTTAACTGCAGGCTTGTAGTCCTTGGTTGCCCCTTTGTTTACTCTGTTTGCAATAATTGCGCAAATGGTAATGGCATCGTGTCCTAGAAGGGCAGAAAGACCATTAATTGCAGAGCTTTCCATTTCAAAGTTTGTAATGCGGCGACCCTTGTACTGGAAGGCCTCAATTTTGTCGTTTAGGTTACCATCGGCAAGGGGTAGCCGAAGCACTCGCCCTTGGGGTCCATAGAATCCGGGTGCCGATATGGTTACTCCCTTAATGGTGAAATCGGCGAAAAGGTTCACTAGTCTTGGTGCTGAGTTGGCAAAGTATGGCTTTGCGCATAGCGGATTCCACTGAGTATGCTCAAGGAATGCTTGCTCCATTTCGGTGTCGCATACCTCATTTCTTCCTGCGTAGAAGTTAAGTAGCCCGTCAAAACCAATGGATGTTTCGGTCATTACGTAACTCTCAATGGGTATATCGGCTTGTATAGCACCGCTGGTTCCTAGCCTTACAAGGGTTAGCTTCTTTTTCTCGGCTTTTACGGTTCTTGTATTTAGGTCGATATTGGCAAGTGCATCAAGTTCATTTACTACAATGTCAATATTATCGGTTCCAATACCTGTTGATACAACGGTTAGTCGTTTACCATTGTACACGCCTGTTACAGACATGAATTCCCTGTTTGATACAGAAACCTCGATACTTGAAAAGAACGATGATACTGTTTCAACTCTGCCTGGATCACCTACTAGGATTACAGTATCGGCCAGATGTTCAGGTTTCAAGTGAAGATGAAAGATGCTTCCATCTGGATTGATTATTAGTTCTGAAGGTTCAATTATTCTCATTGCTAAAAGATTTAAACAGCAAATGTATAAAAAAAGAAGTTTGGGCAAAAAGTAAAAAAATTAAATATACCATTTATGGTAGTGCCGTTAAATTATGTTTAAAGTGTTTCTTTGGGGTATTCTTTTTAGCATTGGGGCAGAATGAATATCTTTTTTGCGTATAACTTTGCTTTATGTTATTTTTACTCGGATTTTTAACGAAATGATACTTTAAGGCAATTGAAATGATTCAGAGAATACAGTCCCTTTACTTATTAGTGGTTGCTATACTAGTAGCCTTTGTTGGTGTTTATCCTTTTGCTGAAATATTACGCACTTCCGATTTATCTCTTTACTCCTTAGGAATAAAGGGGCTATTACCCGTTGAGGGAAGCGCTCAGGAGCCCTTATTTACGGTAACACCTGTGGTCATTCTTGTGGCCGTTTCCTTTGTGCTGGCTCTTGTTGCCATTTTCCTTTACAAAAAGCGGATGTTACAAATAAGGCTTTGCGTTTTTAGTATTGTATTGCTAGTTGGTCTGCAAGGGCTTATGTACTACTATGTAACAGCGGCTACTAGCACAATTGAGGGTGAGTCGTCGTTTGGAATAGTATTTATTTTCCCAATTGTTTCTGCAGTGCTTACGTTTCTTGCGTTGCGTGCAATAGCAAAGGATGAGGCCCTTGTACGCTCTTTAGATAGGCTTAGATAAGCAGTTGGTTTCCCATAGAAAGAATAGGCGGCCATTGGCCGCCTATTCTTTTATTGTAATTCTTTGTTTATAGAAATTCCATGTGCTCCTCGTCGGTTATTTTCTCGCAGTAGTGGCACTTAAGCGATACCGATGCTTTATCAACCACATAAAACTTTTGGGTTACCTTCTCGTGGTTGGTAACGCACTTGGGGTTAACGCACTTCACAATGCCCGTAAAATCGTCGGGAACATTAACTGTTTTTTTCTCAACAACCTCGTAATCCTTAATAATATTAAGTTTAGCATGAGGTGCAACTAGGGCAATGCGGTTAATCTCATCGTCCCTAAAAAACTTATCGGCAATTTTAATAATGGCTTTGTGCCCAAGTTTGTGGCTCTCAAGGTTTGAACCAAAGGTTATTTGGTTGTTTATCTTATCTAGGTTAAGGATATTTATTACCTTAAAAAGGTTTTGTGCTGGAATATGGTCTATTACGGTACCATTCTGAATAGCACTAACGCTTAGCTGTTTGTTTTTAGACATGGCTAGTTTTTTAATGGGTTACTTTAAACCAAGAATTAAGGCCATAATAGCCATACGGGTGTAAACCCCGTTTAGTGCTTGAGTAAAGTAGTATGCTTGTGGATTTGGGTCAACATCGGTGTGAATTTCGTTAACGCGAGGAAGCGGGTGCAGCACTCTCATGCTGGGCTTGGTTTTCTCAAGCATGTGGTTCCTTAGTACGTACACATTCTTAACTTTTTCGTACTCCATAGGGTCAGAGAATCGTTCGCGTTGTACGCGGGTCATGTAGATTATATCTGCCTTATCTAGGTTCTCGTTAAGGTCTGTTTGCTCAGTAAACTTAAGCCCCTTCTCCTTTAGGAACATTTTATACTCGTTGGGCATTTGTAGCTCCTTTGGTGCAACAAAGGTAAAGGAAGCGTTAAAGTGGCTCATTGCCATGAGTAGCGAGTGTACGGTACGTCCGTACTTAAGGTCGCCCACAAGGAAAATGTTTAGATCGTCTAGTTTTCCCTGTGTTTTTCTTATAGAGAAAAGGTCTAGAAGGGTTTGAGTTGGGTGCTGGTTTGCTCCATCGCCAGCATTAATAATGGGAACTCCCGATACTTCGCTTGCGTAACGGGCGCTTCCCTCAATGGGATGGCGCATTACAATGAGGTCGGAGTAGTTGGCCACGGTAAGAATGGTGTCCTTTAGGCTCTCTCCTTTAGAAACAGAAGTGCTGGAAGCTTCAGAGAACCCAATAACCCTACCGCCAAGGCGATTCACTGCGCTTTCAAAGCTAAGACGCGTGCGGGTTGATGGTTCATAGAAAAGTGTTGCTACCACTTTCCCATCGAGGATGTGTTGGTTAGGATTTTCCGCAAATTCCTCGGCTAGGTCAAGAACCTTAAGGATTTCGTCCTTGGTTAGGTCGTTGATTGAAACCAAACTTTTGTTTTTCATTGTGTGAGGATTAATTGTGATATTTATGTTTGTGCAACCAAAAAAAAGCCCCGATAAACGGGGCTTCTATTCCTATATTGTTGTTACGTACTCAGAAATTGCTGAATCAATCTTCTCAATTTTCCCTAAAACCAAATCGGTTTTGCTTTGCCTAATGGATAGGGAAACGGAGCAGGTATTGTCGAAATGCTGGTCTAAAAGTCCAAGATCTTCGTCTTTTACAAGTTTCATAATGTCGTTCATTACTGGATATGCAAAGCTAATTCTGTAAACATCGTTAACGGTTCTCTCTTCAATAATGGCGTTGCTTAGCGCATCGGCGGCGGCTGTTTTGTAGGCGTGTATTAAACCCGATACACCAAGTTTTGTACCCCCAAAGTAGCGAATAACCACAACAAGTACATTGGTAACGCTATGGCTAAGCAGCTGCCCATAGATGGGGCGGCCTGCTGTTCCCGATGGCTCTCCATCGTCGTTAGCTCTAAAACTTTCGCCCTTTGCACCAATAGTATAGGCGTAGCAGTGGTGGCGGGCATCGTAGTACTCCTTCTTTAGGCCTGCAATAATGTCTTTTACCTCATCCTCGGTGGTTACAGGGTATGCAAGGGCAATAAATTTGCTGCCCTTCTCCTTGTAAATGCCCTCGGCTTTCTCCTTTATGGTGAGGTAAGTATCCATTTATCCCTATCCTATAGTGTAGTTAAAATTAGTATGGCCATTACCGATAGCGCAATGCCTGCCCAGTTAACTTTTGAAGGGCGTTCACGGAACAGCACAAAGCCTAGTATAACGCTAAGTACAACAATGCTAAGGTTGTTTATTCCAAATATTATGGAGCCTTCGGCTTGTTGTCCTGTATTTATATCGATATGGTTTAATGCCCCAATAATAAAGTATATGGATCCAAAGTTTACAAGTCCAAGCACAATGCCCAATACCCAGGTTTTAAGTTTCATTAAATCTTTGGTTGCATCCTTATTAAAGGGTAAGGCTAGGAATCCTGTTATTCCGGCAATTCCAAAAACCGTTGCAGAAAAGATGGGATTTACCTCATCGGAAACGTATGCTGCTTGTGCGTACTTTACAAAGGAATCTACAATGCCCATTCCTATAAAAAGGATAAGAGGGAGCAGAAATTTCTTTTGTTCTCCATCACTGTGCTTTTGTCGGTACGATGTTAAAACTACAGCAACAAGCGCAAGTACTATTCCTACAAGTTTTACTGGGGTTAACTTGTCGTTTGCCTCGTACCAAATGGAGAATGCTATGGGGATAATAACCGATAGTTTTCCTGCTACGGTTGTAACTGCTACACCCGCTTTTTGGGTGCAAAGCCCAATAATCCAGAACATAATAATAAACATCACGCCAATTAGGAGCGATACAGGGAACCATTGCGATGTTACTATTTGTGTGGGAGAGGGGAAACTATTGCTCAAAAAAAAACCTGCTAGGCAGGCTACAATGTAGTTGATGATAATGGTGCTAAAGGTATTAATCTTATAACGGCCAATAAGCTTAAAAGTAATGAATATTGCCGTGGATGAAAGGATGCTTAAGATTAAGAATACCATACCATAAAGTTTAGGCAAAGGTAATTGTTAATTTTTCACCTGCAAAGTAGATTGGCAAAACTGTTGAAAACTTTTTGTCCCAAAATGGGGACAAAAAGTTAGCTGCTCTCAATTAGTCCCTAAAAATAGATTTTACTCTGTTTAGGTCACCATCGGTAGATTTTGGGTGTAATCCTAATACTTTGCAAATTATTCCGTAAAGTTCTACGTTCTGAAACGCGTTATGCTCATACCCCTTTTTAAAGGCCTCGCCTTTGGCATAGAAAATACCATGCATGTCGGGATAGGCATTGTCATATCCATGGGCTCCGCCACTATAACCTTTTGCTTTAGATGAGAAACCAATGCTGTATCCTAGTTCTGCCTCTATAATAATGTCATGAACCCTGTGGTTGCCACCGTAAACCAGCCTTTGTGGTATGTCGTTTCGGGTATAAACCTTAAGGTTTGGTATGCTTTTAAGTCGCTTTAGGACCTTTTCCTCTTCCCCTTTTTTGGGTTGGAGCGTGTAAACGGGGTTTCCGCCAGTTACAAATTCAAAATCATCCTTGCTGATGTATTGACTTAGGTTGATGTATTGACTTGGGGAGATATCGGCCATGCCGTGATCCGATACAATAAGAATATTCACTTTATCGGCAATGGGAAGGGATTCAATCTTACTAATAAATACTCCAATTATGCTATCCAGTTGCTGCACATACTCAAGCGTTTCAGGGTGTGTTGGTCCAAGTTTATGGGCAATGGCATCGGGCTCGTGAAAGTACCACGTAATTAGTCTTGGCCTTTGCTCTAGGGGTAACGATAGCCAGTGAATAACCGTATCGAGCCTAGAGAGCAGCGATGAGCGCTGCTCATAGGGTTTCCAGTAGGTTGGGTGAATGCCCTTAACTGGAGCCTCCGATCCAACCCAAAAATATGATGCAGAGATAATCCCCTGTTTTTCGGCTGTAACCCAAATGGGCTCACCTCCATAAAATGCACCGTTGCCAACAGCTGCCCTGTCCTTCATGGAGTAGTATCCAAGGGTGCTGTCGTAAAAGGAGTTCATAACTATGCCATGATGATCGGGATGTAAACCCGTTGCCATGGAGTAGTGGTTTGGAAATGTTTTAGATGGATAGCAGGGGATAAGTGCTTTTGCTTTAACTCCCTCCTTTGCAATTTTATCAAGGTTGGGTGTATTGGTTTGGGTGCTGTAGTCCCATCTAAAAGCATCTAACGACAGCATTACAACGTACTTGTCGTTTGTTGCAGTTTGGGAAAAGGCTAAAAATGGGAATATTAGCCCTAAGGCTAGCAAAAGTAGTATTGATTTTGTTACCAGTTTCATATTTGTTGTTTTGGTATCACTATGATTTCGTTTTATGCTGCGCGTTTAGCTGCATTATCTTTTTAATGTAGCCATTTACGTCAAATTTCCGTTTGCAGCCTTGGTAGTTCATGTAACGTATTTTCCCAAAAACGGCTCGTTCTCCCCAGGCTCTATCGTGAACACCACCTATTGCCCACGCTATTCCTGCGTATCCATTGGGATCGCGGCCATCTATACTGTACTTGTCGTTAAGATAAATGGCATGAGCAAGGGCTGTTTCGGGTGTGGCAGTCCACTCCAGAATTTTTTTAGCCCAGTACATTCGCATAAATCCGTGCATTTTCCCAGTTATAACCATTTCGAGTTGGGCGGCATTCCACAAATCGTCGTGTGTGTTGCCCTTTTCTAGGTGATTAAGGGTGTAAAGGTACTCCCGTTGGTCGCCTCGATGCTCAGTAAGTGTTTTTTGAGCCCATGGATGAAACCCTTCAACTGTATTGTAGTTTGGGTTGTATAAGCAGAAGTTGTCCGAAAGCTCTCGCCTAACAATTAGCTCCTCTAAAAAGGCTGCTTTGTCGGTTTCGGGGGCATTAGTCTTTGCAACTTCAATTGCCACTCTTTGTGCTGAGATCTGTCCAAAGTGGAGGTAGGCCGAGAGGTTGCTTTGCGCATCGAGGTTTGGATTGTTTCGTTGCTCAGCATACCCATTTAGTCTTTCGGTAATAAACTTGTTAAGGGTTAGCTTAGCCGCTCTTTCGCCTGGGCTAAGCCAGCTGATAGGCGCAACACTTATATCGGGATTAAGCCAAATTAGAACCTCATCCCAGTTTGTTTTATCTGCCTTGCTTGCCTTTATCACCTTTGGTAGGCTTGGGGAATCAACAAGAAATTGAGGTAGCAGCTTTTTTATTTTAGGGCGAAGGGTGTATGCACCAAATTCTGCTTTTTGCGAAGCAACCCTACAGGGAATAATATTATGGGTGTCAACCTCTATGTGAGGAATAGAAATTTGCTTGTCGAGTTTCTCTTTCCAGTATTGCTTTACTTTTAATGGATCGAAATCGCTGATTAACAGGCCTGGTTTATACTTGCTGATAAAACTAGTTAGCTCTTCTACAGGGTTGCCCATAAGCAAATGAAATGCAATTCCCTTTTGGGCAAGTAATGGTTCCAGCTCCTGTAATCCGCTTAGCATAAACTTATAGTGCCTTATGTTGGCATTAGGGAATGCGGGGGCTAGGCAGAAAATAACGTGAAGGGAGGAGCCATAAATATTGGCCTGCTCTGCAGCATGAATTAGTGCCCAATTATCATTAATCCTTTGGTCGCGCGACATCCAATAAACAACAGAACCTCCATAAGAGGTTCTGCCGTTACGATTATAAATCCTGTTACTATCAATCATCATTACTAAAGGAGGGTGCTAGGTGTACTATAGCTTAGTTTTTTTAAGTACGTCATGCGAGTGCATCAGTATTTCAACATATTGTGCCCTACGGTAAGCAAACGGATCCTTTAGGTTTACCTTTGCTAGTTTACCCTTGAAATCATCAATTGTATTGTAGCCCTTTCTGTCCATCCAGTTTGATATGTCGTTTAGTATGGTTCCAATGTACTTAATGTCCTTTTGGTATAGGGCGCTAACTACTTGGAATGCGTTGGCTCCTGCCAGCATGGTTTTTATTGCGTCTTCGCCAGTAAGAATACCGCTAGCGCTACAAATATCGGCTGCAATGTTTCCGTATAGCAGGCCAGTAAAGCGCACCGATAATCGGGCATCGTGGCTACTGCTAAGCATAATGGTTTGTTCCAGATGTTCGGTTTCAATGTCAATATCGGGCTGGAACATCCTGTTAAACATAACAATACCCTCAATACCTGTTTTGTCCATTCTACTTACAACGTGAAGCGGATTGGTGTAGAAGGGGCTAATCTTAACAGTAATAGGTATCTTAACAGCTCTCACAACCTTGTTAAGTACTTCTAGGTGGGTGGCAATAATGTCTTTACCTTCAAGTTCAAAATCCTTTGGGGTTGTGTAAAAGTTAATTTCAAGAGCGTCAACTCCAGTTTGCTCAATAAGCTTGGCGTACTCAACCCATGTATCCATGAAAACTGCGTTTAAACTGGCAATTACCGGTATGGATACAGCTTGCTTAGCCTTTTTTAGCTTAAGTAGGTGCTCGGTGGGCCCAGCATGCTTCATGGTAGGGAAAATTTTGGTCATCTCGGCATGGAGCTCACTAAACTCTGCTAGTTCGCTGTTTAATTCGAGCTCTTCCAGTTGGATTTGCTCCTCAAACAGCGTTTTAAAAACTATGGCACCAGCACCAGCATCTTCAAGTGCTTTTAATTTCTCGGGCTCGTCGGTTAAGGAGCAAGCACCTACAATTAGAGGGCTTTTAAGCTCCATTCCTAAATACTTAGTTTTTAGGTTTGCCATGGCTATTACTTTTTTGGGTTAGTATTAGTTTGAGCTGAAATTATAAGCGTTTAGCAGTGATTGAATTAGTTTTTGTGGATTTTTGGGCCAGTGATAATCGGTAAAGTTTTCACCATTAATGGCTATAACAAGGTTTTTATCGGGGGCTATGTAAACATATTGATCTCCGTAGCCTGCGGCAAAAATGAGAGGATTACCATCGGGTTGCTTATCAATCCACCACAAGAATCCGTATTGTAAGCTGTCGTTTTTAATTTGTGGCGATGTGGCTAGCTCTACCCACTGTTTAGATACAATGGATCGATTCTTCCATTGCCCTTTTTGGTTAATAAGCAGTCCTATTTTGGCCATGTCCTTAGTGGATAGATAAATGCCACCCCACGCAGGATTTCCATTTCTAGGATAGGAGTCCCATTGGTAATTGGTAATGTCTAGAGGAGCAAATAGGTACCTGTTGGTAATGGATTCAAAATCCAGCTTCATGGCACGGCAAACTATCTCCTTTAGAATCTCGGAACAGCCGCTGTTGTAGTTGAACGTTGTGCCAGGACTACTTTCCAACGGAAGGTTAAAAATGGATTCATACCATTTACTCCTGGAGTTTGTAAGCTCCACAAGGGCATTATCGGCATAGCTGTAATGTGGATTCCATTCGTTCCAAACAAATCCAGCTGTTTGGTCGAGTAGATGCCTTATGGTTATTTTTTTCTTTTCTGGCGATTGTTTAAAAACGCTTTCAAGCTCAGGGAAGTAGGTGTATGCAGGTTGATCTACTGATGGGATATAACCTTTGTCTATACTTATGCCTACAAGTAATGAGGTAATACTTTTGGTAACAGAGCTAATGGGATGAAGGGTGCTGGGAGTACTTATTCCAAAATATATTTCGGAATCAATTTTCCCATCTCTTGCTATTACTAGGCTACTTATTTTGCCGTAGTAGCCATTCCTTATATTGTCCTGTATTATTTTAAGGGAGTCAATTGACAAAGTACCAGGTGCTGCAAATGTATGTTGCAACCACAAGAGCATGAATACACTAATTAATAACTTCTTAAAACCAGTATTACTTAAAAGCATATTTTTATGATTGATGATAACCATTTAAAATTACGCAAAATATTGAGAACTGGCATTTATTCCTCTAGTGTAATTAACCCTTAAAACGGTATTTAGTTCAATTGCCATAGAGCAAATCGTAAACATTATATCATGTTGGTACTCGCATTTAATCTTACTGTTATGTTGTAATGCATTATTATGGTTATATATTAGCAAACCTTTTGGTTTATTGTGCGTAATAGTTTGCATTATCATCTAAGTATGTTTCGTCGGCGGCTTGTAATTTTAATTATTACATGTATTACTCCATTGTGTGCATCGGCATATGATCTTAACCTTTTTAAGGTTGATTCGCTATTCATAAAGCAGTATCCATGGAAGTATTCTGTTCGCTTTTTCTCATCTACCAGAATTGTAAACTTTGGCTTTAATAATGGTTTTGAAGCAGGAACTCCCGACACAAAGGTTGTATATGAACCCAATAATATTTTTGCTCTAGGAGCATCGGTATCCTATCGTAATCTGGTGTTGTCGTATGCATGGAGTACCCCATTTTCTCTTAGGCGGGCCAGACTTTACGGTGAAACAAGTATTAGGGATTTTCAGCTTAACATTACGCAGCGCATTGGCGTTTTATCGTTTTACTACAGAAACTTTAAAGGGTTTTATATTGCCAATGCTGCCGAAATTATTAGCTCTTGGGTTAAGGGGAGCCCGCACCCTGTTCGGCCCGATGCCGATTTTAGCACATTGGGAGGGAGTATTCTTGTTAACTTAAATCCTAAACGGTATTCGCTAAACGCTGCAATTAAGCAAACGGAGCTTCAGGTAAAGGATGCTTGGTCGCTTCTTGTTTTGGCCGAGTACTCCGATAACAGCTTCTCTGGCGACTCATCTCTTATACCCTATACAGTTAAGGATAATTTCTTTAGTGGGGAGCCCATAAATAGGGTTAGCTATAAAGGGGTGGGGCTAATGCCTGGTGTGTCGTACTATGTTGGGCTTAGAAGTTTTTTTCTTAACCCAATGGTGTTTGTAGGCCCAGGTTACTTTGAGAAGGGTTATAAGCACTCCCAATCCAATAGTAGCTATGAGAAGGACTTTTCGTTAAAAACTTCGGTTAGGCTATACTCTGGCTACAACTATAAGCGCTATACTATGGGACTGGTTTTTAACCACGATCAAACCTTCATTCCCGATGGGCACTTTAGCTTTAGATCGGGTGTAATTTATATGTCCTTTTCTGCTGGTGTAAGGTTCTAGTATAGATCCGAAAATGCCGCTTCGAGTTTTTCTAGTGCTACAACTATCGTTTCCTGCGGACACGCAATGTTCATGCGTTGGAATCCTTCCCCTTCCTTCCCAAATGTTGAACCGTGGTTTAGGCCAATACTTGCATTACTTATAAGAATGTGGTTAAGATCTTTGTCTGATAGCTTAAACTTTCTAAAATCAAGCCAAAGCAGATATGTGCCTTCTAGTGGTGAAAGTCCAATCTGAGGCAGTTTAGTGTGTAAAAACTGCTTAACCATTTGCTCGTTATTTTTCAGGTGAGCCAATAGTTCGTTAAGCCAGGCTTCGCCTTGATTGGTGTATGCCGCTTCTACGGCTATAGGACCTAGTATATTCCCCATTCCCGACCCAGTTTTTTCTAGTTCCCTATTGTACTTCCCACGAAGTTCACGGTTTGATATTACTGCGAATGCAGTTGCTAGTCCTGCTATATTAAAGGTTTTGCTTGGCGATGAGAATGTTATGGTTATATCAGCAATGGTATCGCTAACTGATGCAAGCGGGATATGTTTGTGAGGTGTAAAGATAAGATCGGAGTGAATTTCGTCGGAAATGATAATGGTATTATACTTTGCGCATAGGTTTCCCAATGTGGTTAGCTCATCCATACTCCAAACCCTGCCAACCGGATTATGTGGGTTGGATAGAATTAGCATCGTTGCTCCATTTTTAAGATGTTGCTCCAGATTGCTAAAATCCATAGTATAGTGGCCATCCTTTTCCACTAATGGGTTGGTAATTAGTCTGCGTCCGTTGTTTTCAACCGTATGGAAAAATGGATGGTAAACTGGGGGCTGAATAATAATGCTATCGGTGGGATTGGTAAGGGCACTAATTGCGTGGTTTAGTCCGCTTACCACACCTGGGCAAAAGGTTATCCATTGGCTGTTAATGGTCCACTCATGTCTACTTTTCAACCAATGGACAATGGCGCTATGGTATGCATCGTTTCTGAAACCATAGCCTAACACCGGATGCGATAATCGATCCCTAATTGCATCAAGAATAAACGAAGGTGTTGCTATATCCATATCGGCTACCCACATGGGAATAACGGAGTTTCTGCCAAAAACCTTATCTCTCATATCGTACTTAACGCAAGAGGTTCCTTCTCTGTTAATGGGAATGTTGAATAAATTAGTGGTCATGGCAACTCATTTTGTGGTTTTGAATGTATTGGAATAGCTAAAAAAGGAAACCGGCATTTCAGCCGTTTTAAGGAGCCGAAAGCCGGTTTTGTATTGTCGCTAAAAGTACTCGCTATGCTTTTGTAAGTTCACTAAGCTTAGAGAATGAATGATCAACCATTACAAGTAAATCGTTGAAAATTGATTTAAAGTACTCGCGGGTTTGCTTTTTATCAGCCTTCTTTTCAGAGTGGTTCACGCGGTAAATTAGCTCGTTGCGCTTTTCAACAACTTCGTTCATTAGGTCAATAACTTGATCTTGCTTCTTAGTACCATTAAGGTAAAGATAAGTGTAGCAATCAGAGATTACCTCGTTCACAAGGAAATCGATATCCTTTTTAAGTTCTCTTTTCTTAGCCATTTTTTAAGTTGTTTTGTTTCAGGTGGCAAAAATATAAATTTTAATTGACATGTAGCTATGGGATGGATAAGAAGTTATCTTTTAGCACAAAAAGCCCTCCTTATGCACCCTTAACCCAACTAAAAGCACGCTCAAATACTGAATATACCCTTTCGGCATCTTTTATTAGTTGTTGCAAATCCAACTCTCTACTTTTGTCTTGAATTGACCATATTATAGGTTTATACGATATTAATGAATACAACAAACAAACAGTGTTTTGATGCACATAGTGCCGAAACAAAGGTGTTGTTCCCTTTTAGAATAGGGGTGGAGCCTATGAAAAGGCTACTTATTGCAAGTTTTGATAATCACGACGAATACGAAGCCATAGAGCCTCAACTTTTTGATGATGCTATTAATGGCACTGGGATAAGGGTTCTGGTTTATAGGAGGGACAAACTTGTTGATGTTTACTATCAAAAAGGAGTTCGTATAAATTGGGATACGTTCAGTATTGGTTCTGGCATTGATACCAGGCTGGAAACCATAATTGAGCCTTCCGTATTCCAGATTTCCGATGGGGGAGTTAATCTGCATGTAGTGTTTACCGATAAGCATAAGAGGGTTGTTGAACTCAAAATATGCGAAAAGACTACAAGCAAAAAAAGGCTCACCTTTCTGGCTCCAGTTGGAAACGATATTACGCAACCAAAGCAGCTATTTCTAGCTTTTATGAAAGAGTTTGACTTTGTGGCTCGTGCAAATACTCTTTTTTACGCAAAGGTTGGCGATATAGAGCTTAAGCCAAGTGGCTTTCCTATTTCACGGAATGGGAAAAGGGTCTTTTTTGCCCGCTATTCCAATAAGCCGATTGTTGGAACGCTTAATCCAGTTACAGCAAGTCCACTCATTGTACCTTACCGTGGCGAGTTTAGTTTATTTACCGATGGTATGAACATAACTTTTGGGCCAAATGGTGTTACATCCATCTCCATGGTTTATGAAGGGGTTGATATCTGCGTTGATTTTGAAAAAGGAGTCCCTAATCTTTTTGAACTAAAAGAGAAGATATTGTATTCAGATAATTGGACTTATAGGATAGATAATCAGGTTGTAACAGGAGGCGAGTTTCGGTTAAGACGAACCATGAGTTTGGTAAAAATGCAGCTGGATATTAATAAGGAATGGGTTCCTAAGGGATTGCCTTTTAGTTTTCGCCTGTTTACCTATTTTGCTAGCTTCTTTAGGAAATGGCCTACCACCTATTACTGGGAGGGAAGTATAGATCTTACTTTAGCAAATAGGATGCAATCTAGTTGGAAGCGTAAATAGGCTCTATACGTTAATGTCAGCCTTACATATGGTATTATAGGTTTGAATCATTTAACTAAAGCAAACTAAAATGAGGATACTAAAACTAAATGCTTTGGCCATAACATTTGCATTAGGAGGTGTTTGGGACACAATTGCAGGCTTTATTTACATTTTTGCAATTGGGACAAATCGCATGATTAGCCAACCAGAAGTAGATCCCTTTTACTCCATCTTTTTGGGTTCTTTTTTTCTCTGTTTTGCCTACTTGCAAATTCTCTCTTCCTTTAATATTAAGCGATATATCTTCAATGTGGGGTGTTTAATATTTGGTCGCTTCTTTTACGTTGTTCTATTGTATGGATTTATGATCTTTAAAAAGGATTTTCCCACAACATTCTGGTTCACTGGAATAATTGATGGTTCTTTTCTTATTGCCTATGTGATTATTGCATTGCGGAGTGGGTTTAGTGTAAGAGATTTGTTCCTTCCCAAGTTACAATAGCTTTTATTCCATTACGGTTTTGTTTAGAACCCCCAAAAGCACTTTTAGCAGTATAATATGCACCTTGGGCATGTTTTATTTTATGTAAAGTGAAAGTGCCAATACTTTTGCCCAACATTTTAAAAAAGTTACAATATGAGTTTGAAGCGCTTTTTAGTTGTGGCACTAATTACATGTTGGTCTTTGTTCTGCATGGCACAAGATAAGCATAAACGTTTTGGTTTTGAGCTAAGTCCTGGTGTTTCCTTTGCAACAGGAAACGTAGCAGGAGCAGCTTTGAAACCAGGTTTTGGTTTTGAGGGGAACGTTCACTTTGCAGTATCGTCACGTTTTGGAATTTACGGTGGTTGGGGGTGGAATAGGTTTGCCTCCGATAAAGCCTTAGGTCTTTCTGATGTTTGCTTTGAAGAAACAGGTTATATCCTTGGATTGCAGTACTCTATGCCAATATCAGAGTCGCGGTTAAGTTTTTATGCCAGGGCTGGTATGTTGGCAAATCATATCGAAATTGAAAACTCCAATGGGGATATTGTAGCCGATAGTGGACATGGTCTAGGATTTCAAGTGGCTGGAGGATTAACTTACCCTTTAGGCTCTAACTGGATACTATCGCCAGGAATTAAGTTTAACAGTTTAAATAGGGAAGTAAGGCTTGCTGGTATGGATCAAGATGCCTATTTGCGCTACCTCTCTCTACGTATAGGCGTTATTAGAATGTTTTAATCGTGCTTCTGGTTGCGGGGACTTTGCTTTGTTATTGTTTTTAGGTGAGTTATAGGTTATCAGAGCTAGTCCCCGCGATTTTTTTGCCTAATATATTGTATTATTGAAAACACCTTTTTGTCTTTATAGGATGTTAACTTTCTGCTTGGGATTAGCACTTTCTGTGGTTTTAAGCTCTAGTGCGCTTGCCGTATCTGTACCCGATTCACTACCAAGCAAAAAGTTTAGGGTGGAACCCTTTGCCTACGGTGGTCCTAGTGTGCTATTTACTAGCATAAAAAGCAGTAATGTGATTATGCTAGGAGGTAGGGGGGCTGCTACTTTTAATAACAGAGTAACTATAGGCGGAGGGGGTTGGGGAATGCTTAAAGGCATTGAACTTAGTCCTACCGTTAGCGATACACTTAGCCTCTTTAAGTTTGGTTATGGCGGTGTTGAACTAGGGTATATATGTTATGCACAAAATCGAATACAAGTGGGAGCCAATCTTTTGCTTGCTTATGGTGCGGGTTTTATTGAAACCAAACCCCAATCGAGTAGTCGCTATTTTAAACTTTTCCCCGTATTTGAACCTGCAGTTTTTGTAACAACAGAAATAACACAAAAGTTTAAACTCGATGCGGGTGTTAGGTATCGTTTTGTTGTAAAGTCACACTTCAATGGGGTTACTACTAGCGAGCTAAGAGGTATATCATTTTACGTTGCATTTTTAATTGGAGCAAAAACCCAAGGTATCAAAGCGCGGTAAATCATAAGCTAGGTTTTACTATTATACAAATATTTAGTTGTAATATGGTTGTATAGTTCACTTTGGCCTAATTGTCTTACATTTATTACTTCATTGGTCATGAAAAATGGGATAATACGCAGAATTACTTTAGGGAGAATGGTTATGGTTTACTTGCTAATTGTTTTTTTGGGTGGATTAATCGTTCTTATATCAGCCCTATTCTTATTGAGTCCTGGCAAGTTACAGCCCATTTTGGATTCCAATGGGAGCACGTTAAGCACAAGCATCTCGGAAAAAGTTTTTGTAAACATTGGTGGTGTTAAGCAGGGGATGTTTATACAAGGCAAAGATACTTGTAAGCCTGTGCTACTATACGTACATGGCGGACCAAGCTTTCCAAACTACTTTTTAGTGGATAAGTATGCGCCTGGGCTGGAAGATTTTTTTACTGTTTGTTACTGGGAGCAACGTGGTGGTGGGCTTTCCTACTCAAGCAACGTTGCCCTAGAGAGTATGACCCTAGAGCAGTTAACCAACGATTTAATTGAAGTAACAAATTATTTGCGACAGCGATTTGGGCAAGAGAAAATCTACATGCTTGCTCATTCTGGAGGTACAACAATTGCATTGCTTGCAATACAAAAAGAGCCAAGCCTTTACGCCGCTTATTTAGCAATGGCACAGATTACCAATCAGGCCGAGTCAGAGAAAAGGGCTTATGAATACATGCTTCGCATTTTCAAGGAGAATGGCGATAAAAAATCGGTAAGCGAGTTAAATCAGTTCAATAATTTGGAGCAGCAATCTGATGTTATGGCCTTTCATAACTCTGTGTTTCGCGATAAAGCAATGCACCAGCTAGGTATAGGTACCATGCATAGCATGAAATCTATTTTTATGGATGTATTTGTTCCGGTGTGGACTTGTAAGGCATACACATTAAGGGAAAAGGTTAATATATGGAAGTCAAAATTCTTCTTCTTACCCAAAACAAAGCTTAGGGAAGAAATTCTTTCCATCGATTTTTCGGAGCGTATTCCCGAATTGGATATTCCTGTATTCTTTTTTTGTGGTAAATACGATCTTACAGTGAATATTAATTTAACTAAGGAGTACTTTAGTAAGCTAAATGCTCCGCACAAAAAGTTTTACACCTTTGAGCATTCTGCGCACAGCCCCCTTTTTGAAGAACCATCGTTGTTTCGAGATATTATTTGTTCCGATATTCTTAATTAGGTGTAAATTTTTTGCTTTTGTTTTACCAGTAGCTTACTATGACTTTTAATTCTATTAAAAAACGTATTCCATTTAACCGGCTATTCCGTTTAGTCTTTGGTATGGCTTTGGTGCTTCAGTTGGTTGTTATTTCATACAACCATTATAGCGGGTATCATGAGCTTTTAACCTACAATGAGTTTGTATTAAGAGTATTGCGAGGTGTGTTTTACAGTGTAATAGCGGGGTTTTTATTGGCTTACATCGATCTGTTAACAATTGAATACTTAAATAGAAAATTTGCATGGCAAACGGGTGTACTAAAAAGGGCTACTACACAATTCTTCTTAATGTTACTAATTGCAGTTGCTGTTTCCTCTTTGCTAACAAGCCTAGCACATTGGATTAGCAGCTACAGGCAGGGTTTGCAAAACGTTTTGCTAAACAATGCACTAATTTACTGCGTGGTAAATGCATTCTTTATGTCGATTCTTGAGGGCTGGATTTTTTTAGATGAGAGCTTAAAGGAAAAGGCTAGGGCAGAGAAGTATCAGCAGGAGCTTATTGCAGAAGCAGCAAATCGTGTATTATACGAGGCGCATTTACAGATAGAAGAGGAGAGAATAAGGTTCACCCAAAAAATAATTGAGTACGAGAAGCAACAAAACATCGAGTTAACCGAGGAAATTCGCAAGCGAGAAGCTATAACAAAAGAACTTAATGATAGTAGAGAGCAGCTATCAAGTATTTTGTCTAATCTTGTTGGCGCTGCTTTTAGGTGCTATTTTGATAAGCAGTACACCGTAAAGTATATAAGTGACAAGATTTTCGAAATATCTGGTTTTCATGATAATGAGTTTACTAGCTCCAATGAGCTTACTCTGCTATCAATTATTCACCCCGACGATAAGGCTGCTTTTATCCATAATGTGCTTGAGGCTATGCTACAAAAAGCCCATTACGAGTTTGAGTGTAGGATTATTACAAAAGTTGGCAATACTGTTTGGGTTGGGTTAAATGGTAAAGGTGTAACAAGCAAGGGTGAAGACCAGAACTATTTAGATGGCTTTATAAT
>DHVO01000139.1:0-2144 GCA_002412705.1 Bacteroidales bacterium UBA5206
ACTGCCGATAGAATAGCTGCCTTTAAGCCCCTACGAGCTGTTTATGGTAATATTGACGACGGAATTGTAAGGAGATCGTACCCAGAGGTTTTGTCTTTTACCGCTGATGGCGTTAAGGTGCTAATAAAGCACATAGGAGGGTATCCTAATAGGTACGATAAAACTGCAGTACCATATATTCTTAGCGAGAAACCGACCCTTTTTATTAGTGGGCATTCCCATATTCTTAAAGTGATGTTCGATAAAAAGCTTAACATGCTGCATATTAACCCAGGAGCCGCTGGTATTAGTGGCTTTCATAATGTAAGAACGGCTGTTAGATTTTCCATAGAGGGAGATAAAATAGGTGATTTAGAGGTTTGGGAACTGCCCAGAAGGTAGTTTGTCTTTTTTATGTAATATTGTATGTAACTACATAAAAATCAATGCTAATATTGAGGTGTCGTTTGTAACTTTATTTTATAAATGAGGCGGCGATACAATTCTACTCGTTGGCAGACATGGGATTATGGTTGGGATGGTATTTATTTCATTACCATCTGCACTCATAATCGTGTACCCTATTTTGGTTTTATTGAAAATGGGAAAATGCAGCTGTCGGCCATAGGAGAGGAGGCTGAGCTATGTGTGAAGAATATTCCTTCTCATTTTCCATTTGCCCGAGTTAGTGCGTTTGTTGTAATGCCGAATCATCTGCATTTGCTCCTGATTACAGATAAGATGGGCGTTTTTAATGAGAGTGAATTGACACGATTTTTTGAACCTATCAATTTTGAGAGTAAAAAGACGGATGTTGTTAGTTCGGTAATAGAAGGAAACGAGCATGTAGGTGCGCAAAATCTTGCGCACCATAAACCGCAATTTCAGATGCAATACATGCCTACGTCATTAAAAAACATGTACCTCAATATTCCTGTTTTTAGCAGGCCAAATGAAGAGAAGAATCGGTTTGGTGTGCAATCTCAGAATGTGGCATCTATAGTAAGGGGGCTAAAAGTTGGGGTTACAAAATTTGCACGGAATCATCTTCATTATTTCAAATGGCAAGCTCGTTATCACGATCATGTAGTGCGTAATAGAGCCGAGTATGTAAAGATTAAGGCATATATAGAGAGCAATGTAAGGAATTGGAATTCCGATAAATTTTATGAGGTGTGATATGGCGCTGCGGTCGGCGCAAGATATTGCGCCAACTACAACTGTTTTCTGTAGTTAAATAGCAAGATATGAACTAATAGGCTTGAATATACACTTAAAAAGCAATGCTATGCTGAGATATCGATTTAGTGTTATGCTCTTTGCTGTATCCTTTTTCGTTGTATCGTGCAGCACTTATAGTCCTGATGTTATTATTGAAACCGAAATGGGCGATATTGGGATTAAGCTATACGCAGAGCAGGCTCCAGTAACCGTTAGTAACTTTATGAGGTACGTTGAGTCCGATAGGTACTCGAACCTTGCCCAGTTTTACAGGGTTGTTACACCAAGTAATCAGCCTAATGCAAAATATAAGATTGCAGTAATACAGGGTGGCTTTTATAGTGATTCTCTAATAGCCGCAAGGGAGTTTACTCCAATTGAACATGAGAATACTGCTATAACTGGGATTAAGCATACCGATGGAGTTATTTCAATGGCAAGGGCAGAGATTGGAACCGCTTCGTCGGAGTTTTTTATATGTATTGGCAATCAGCCTGAGTTGGATTACGGTGGCCAAAGAAATCCTGACGGACAAGGTTTTGCTGCGTTTGGACGCGTAGTTAAAGGAATGGACATTGTTAGGAAGATCCACGGAATGGAAAACGAGAACCAGTACTTAACAAAACCAGTACGAATAGTTAAAATTAGGAGGTGCCTGCCGTAATCTGGAAAATTTTATGTGCAGAGATATGGCACAATAATCGGCGCAAGATTTTGCGCCGACTACATATGCCCGTTATTTTTTTAGGTTGAAGTATCTCAATGATGGTCGAGAAATATAGGTGAGTATTGGTTTTAGGTTTCAATCGTAGCTGGTTGATAATAAAAAATGTGCATGTAGGTGCGCAACATTTTGCGCACCATAAACCGCAATTTCGTATGCATGCATGCCCTTATCATTAAGAAATATATGTCAATCTCAGAATTTGTAACCCCTATAAATT
>DHVO01000139.1:2241-2402 GCA_002412705.1 Bacteroidales bacterium UBA5206
CATGTAGGTGCGCAAAATCTTGCGCACCACAAACCGCAATTTCACATGCATGCATGTCCGCATCGTTAAGAAACATGTGCCAATCTCAGAAATTGTAACCCCTATAAATTTTATGTGCAGAGATATTGCATAATAATCGGCGCAAGATTTTGCGCCGACTA
>DHVO01000139.1:2430-3344 GCA_002412705.1 Bacteroidales bacterium UBA5206
CATGTAGGTGCGCAAAATCTTGCGCCCCAAATACTGCATTTTTAGTAATAGCGCTTCACAAAAAATGTTGTGGTGTTGTATATTTATATTCTTTATGTAACTTTGCATCACAAAGTACTTTTCGTTATGAGCGCAGAACAGAACTACATACGCGATATTGCGGAGATTCGATCCATGATGGAGCGAAGCTCAAAGTTTCTATCCCTTTCAGGGTGGGCTGGTGTTATGGCTGGTATTTATGCCTTAGTTGGTGCTTATATTGTTCACGTGTTCTTTAGGTTTAGGCCGCAGGAACTAGTTTACGATGCCCAGGATGTAATGCAGTTTAACCTTGCAGGTGTGGTGACTGTTGCTGCAAGTGTTTTAGTACTATCTATAGGTACGGCCATTTTTCTATCGTACCAACGCGCAGCAAAGCGTCGCGAATCGTTGTGGAACGTTACCTCTAAGCGGCTAATTATTACTTCGGCGGTTCCCTTAGTCACGGGAGGCATTCTGGTTCTTATACTTATGATGCACGGTTTAATTGGCCTGCTTGCTCCTGTTACTCTTGTGTTTTATGGTTTGGCGCTTTATTGTGCGTCGAGTTTTACCTTTAAGGAGATGAGAGCTTTAGGCATTATTCAAATATTGCTTGGGCTTTTGGGGGCTACTTTTGTTGGGTTTGGCGTACTATTGTGGGCCATAGGGTTTGGCCTGCTGCATATTGTTTATGGTATTTACATACATATGAAACACGAGAGGTAGGGCTGTGCTTACAACTGGATTCCATAAAGCATTCGAGAGCCGAATACGTTTGGGTATAATGTCGGCTTTAGCAGTTAACGAGGCATTGGATTTTAACTCGCTAAAGGAGTACCTTGATGTGACCGATGGTAATTTAGCGAGCCACATTAAGGCTTTGGAGAAGGAGG
>DHVO01000139.1:3467-5284 GCA_002412705.1 Bacteroidales bacterium UBA5206
TTGATTTTTTATTTCCAGTTTGTGTTGAATTTAAAACTAATAGCTATGAAAGAGAACATTTTAGGTAACCTGGATAACCCTGAGCAGTTAGAACTGCTGTACCGGACTAACAAGGTGATGTTTAAGAAGGCATTTAACCTCATTTATCCAGAAATAGAGAGTAGTGCAATTGCACAAGTATGGTATCAGCGCTTAAACTTTGAGCAGCGCGAAATATCGTGGGGGTCAAAGTACGAGCTGATGTTTGTTGTGGCCCTTTCGCTAATAGCGGGTTTAGTGGCAAAACTCCCCAATTTCATGGGACTAGATGCCGATTTTTTCTATCTGCGAAATATCTCGTTTATTGTATTCCCTTTTTTGGTAGCCTATTTTGCACAAAAAGAGGGTCTATCAGCTAAGCGAATGCTTTTGATACTTGGAACTATTCTGTTATCAATAGTTTACATTAATGTGCTTCCCGTAAACGAGAAGAGCGATACGCTTATACTGGCATGTATCCATATGCCGCTGCTTATGTGGTCGGTGTTGGGCTTTACTTTTACTGGAGAGCAGTTTGGTAATCCCGAAAAACGCATTGACTTTTTAAGGTATAATGGCGATTTGGTGGTTATGACCACTGTTATTCTTATTGCAGGGGGCATACTTTCGGCGGTAACAATAGGTTTATTTGAGCTTATTAATCTACGTATTGAGGAACTTTACTTTCAGTATATAGCCATTTTTGGATTGGCTGCTGCTCCAATTGTAGGAACGTATCTTGTGCGTACAAACCCACAGCTGGTAAAGAATGTATCACCAGTAATTGCAAAAGTATTTACACCGCTAGTTCTTGTCATGCTTGTTGTTTACCTTATTGCCATGGTTTACACAGGAAAGGATCCATATACCGATCGAGAGTTCCTTATCATATTCAATGCGCTGCTTGTGGGTGTAATGGCCATTATCCTATTCTCCGTTGTGGAAACATCAAAGGGGAACGGGAGTAGGGTAGGTGTTCTCCTGCTTTTTATCCTTTCCGTGGTAACAATTATTGTAAATGGCATTGCATTATCGGCCATTGTATTTAGAATATCGGAGTGGGGCATAACTCCCAACAGGCTGGTTGTACTGGGAAGCAATGTACTTGTGCTTATTAATCTTGTTATTGTTGCATTCCATCTGTTTAAATCGGTTCGTAACGCAAAAATGTTGCTTCTTGTAGAGAATAGCATTGCCTTGTATCTACCTATTTACAGTGTGTGGGCACTAATAGTGATATTTCTATTTCCGTTCCTTTTTGCATTTGTGTAAAGGCGTAGCAAAGTGCCACTTTTTCCTGTAGTTACCTTTGGGCAAAGTGGCGCTTTGCACTCTCTTAAAATTCCTTTAAGTCCATATTATAGTACTAATTCATCACTGTGAACGATGAAAGTAAAACTTATTTTACCCTCGCTAACCGAGGCTCGTAGTGCCTTTTGGCGACCCATTAAATACTCACTCTTTCCGCCGCTGGGATTGGCTACTTTAGCTGCCTATTTAGATGATACCGATGATGTGGAGATTCAGGATCAGCACGTTGAGACCCTAACCCTAAACGACACTCCCGATTTGGTACTCATACAGGTTTACATTACCAATGCCAAAAGGGCCTATGCCATTGCGCAGCACTATAGGGACAAAGGTGTTTACGTGGCGTTGGGAGGATTGCACGTAACATCACTACCCGATGAGGCCGCACAGTATGCCGATACCATATTTCTTGGGCCAGCAGAACAAACTTTCCCTGAATTTCTAAAGGATTTTAGGGCAAAATCGCCTAAGAAACGGTACGTTTCCAC
>DHVO01000201.1 GCA_002412705.1 Bacteroidales bacterium UBA5206
GTATAATAGTAATCGCTAAGCATTTCGCCTGTTACCTTGCATACACCATAAATGGTGCTAGGACGCATAACGGTATCCTGAGGGGTGTTGTCGGCAGGAGTGCTAGGGCCAAACGCCCCAATAGAGCTGGGAGTAAAAACAGAGCAGCTGTTTTCTCTAGCTATCTCCAAGGAGTTCATAAGAGCTCCCATGTTAATTCTCCATGCAAGCTGAGGATTCTTCTCTCCAGTTGCCGATAAAAGTGCAACAAGATTGTAAATCGCATCAATGTTATACTTTTTAACAATCTCTGCATACTTCTTGCCATCCAGAGCATCAAGCTCCTCAAAAGGACCACCTTCGGCAAGTTTTGTACATGAGTTACAGTTAATATCGGTAGCAACTACGTTGCTCTCGCCATAAATTCCTCTTAGGTAAGGAACCAATTCAGACCCAATTTGTCCACCTGCGCCTACAACTAGAATTTTCTTCATCTTGCTGCTATTATTCGTTGATTTCTACTCTGAAAACGTGACGTGTTTACGTGTAATAATTTGTGCAAAATTATAATATTTGACTTAATACCTGTTAATAGTTTAACGGTTTTAGTTTGTGTTTTTTAACCAGAAATCGATTTCAAAGAAAAGTTAAACACAATTAGCACTCAAAGCATTTTAAGGCGCAGTAAGCATCAACACAAAAACACTTAGAGTAGGTTTGAAGTCAAATAGTTGTAATTTTAGGCCTAAATCCAAAGCAAAAGCAAATTTGTGCACTAACAAGAAACGCATTTAGGATATGAAAAAACTTGTGGTACTAACAGGAGCGGGAATAAGCGCAGAAAGTGGCATACGCACTTTTAGAGATATGGGTGGTCTTTGGGAGGAGTATGATGTAATGGAAGTGGCTAGCCCCGAAGCTTGGCATCGAAATCCAGAACTGGTTCAAAAATTTTATAATGAACGGCGCAAGCAGCTATACCAAGTAACACCCAATAACGGTCATAAAGCACTTGCACTTGCCCAAGAGCACTTTGATGTACAAATTATAACACAGAACGTTGACGATCTGCACGAACGTGCTGGAAGCTCTAGCGTACTCCACTTGCACGGAGAGCTAAAAAAGGTTCGCTCCAGCGTTGATCCCAGCCTGATTTACACCCTTGATGGATGGGAGCTAAAAATGGGCGACACATGCGAAAAAGGGTCTCAGCTCCGTCCGCACATAGTTTGGTTTGGCGAGGAGGTGCCTGAAATTCCTACTGCTGCCGAAATTGTTGCCCAAGCCCATATTTTTGCGGTAATAGGAACATCGCTAAACGTTTACCCTGCTGCTGGATTAGTAAATTATGCACCCCGCGACATCCCCGTTTTTTTAATCGATCCCAACGAGGTAAGTATCCCCTATGGCAGAAAGGTAACGGTTATTAAGGAACCCGCATCAACGGGAGTTCCAAAAATGCTTAACATGCTTGGTGTAAAACTATAGTAGCTTCCAATTACAAATAGAATATGAAAGCAGCACTAATTTGCTTATGCGCACTTGTAACAACACTTAGCACCGTTTGTGCTCAAACCTTTGAGGGCGGGCTTTCCCTGGGTGTTGCGGCTACTCAAGTAGATGGCGATGGTCATGGTGGTTTTGACAAAGCTGGTCCTATTGCCGGAATTTGGGTTGAGCGGGTTACCTCCACAAAGCTATACTTGAGATCGGAAATACGCTACATCCAAAAAGGAAGCTACGCAAAGAACGAAATTGATGGTATAACAACCAACTTTTACAGGCTACGCCTACACTACGTTGAAGTTCCTTTGCTGGTTGGCTACCGATTTAGAAATGGTGCCTCTCCTTTCATCGGTCTATCGGGTGGTTATCTTGCTAAAGTAAAGGAGGAAAACGAAGTGGGAGAATTCCCTGCTGAGGATACCCGCCAGTTTAGAAAAGCAGAATTTGCATTTTTGGCTGGCTTTGATTACCAGTACAACAATCGCTGGATTTTTGGAGCTGTATTTTCGTACTCCATACTGCCCATACGCCCGCATACAGGAAATATTAGCTACAGGCTTAATCAAGGTCAATACAATCAGGCACTTGAACTAATAGTACGATATAAACTTTAGCTGCTTCCCTCAATAAAAATCCACGAAAAATTTCCCGAAGCAATTTTCATAAGCATCTTTGTAAATAAATTGGGTTGATATTGGGCCCAGAGCAAAGCATTGTGGGTAAAGCCTACAATAAAACATCGAATCGAAAAAATGAATCATCTTAAAAAATTATTAGTTCCTTTTACCCTAATCGCCATTTTAAGCAGCGCAGCTGCACAGGATGAGTCTGTAAAGAATCGCCTTTCGTTGGGCTTTGAGCCTAGGTATGGATTTGTTATACCGCACCATGACTACATGGGGTACTTTGTGAACGAACACGCCGATGGCTTTCAGCTAAACGTTGGGCTAAACACCACAGGAACAAAAGTTTGGCACAAAAGCTATAACTACCCACAAATTGGCATTGGCTTTCTTCGCTCTGGTCTTGGCAACGATGAGATTTACGGAAACATGAACGTACTTTACTTTTACGTTGATAGAAAGTACCTAAGCCTAAGCAACAGGCTAAACATTGGCAATAGAATTGCCTTTGGCCCAGCTTACATGTCGAAGCAATTCGACCTAAAAAGCAATAGAAACAACATTGCCATTGGCTCCCCCATTAACGTTTTTGTACAGTATGACTTAACCGGATATTACCAGCTAACCCCAAAAACAACCATAAGGCTAGCTGTAGGTTTTATGCACGCATCAAATGGAAGCACACATGAGCCAAACAAGGGTTTTAACCTAATTACAAGTGGCATAGGGATACAGCACTCACTTACTCCGCACAGCTCAATAATAAGAAGCGCTCCTGCTTCACTTACCGATACCAATAGAGCTAACCTTAGCATTGCTGGTATTATGGGCTGGAAGGATATATCCCGATTTAAGGAGTACCTATTCCCCGTTTACGGAATCACTCTTGAGTACTCCCAACGCGTTAGCAATACAGGATGGCTTGGTATTGTTCTATCGGGTTATGCCGACCAGTCCATTGAGGAAGAGTTCAAGCTTGATAGCGATACCACGTTCACAAGTAGCGACCGTTTTAGCGCAGCCCTTAACCTGTCGTACGAGATGCGAATGGGACGACTCTCCTTTCTTTTCCAACCGGGTTTTTACCTCCATCACAGCTTCTCGCCATACGGGAAGGTTGTAAATAAGCTAATGCTAAGGTACTGCATGTACAACAAGCTACTTGTTTCAATGGCCATTAAGTCACACTGGGTTGCAAAAGCCGATTTTATTGAGTTTGGCATTGGATACAGATTAAATGCCGATAATCTACTTAAAAGGAGGAGAATACATGAATAGGCTAGGGAACATAATTCTTATAGCATTGCTCATTCTATTTGTAAGCTGCGAAAAGGAGGGCTTCTTTAGTGCAGGAAAAACCGTTACGCAAAGGGTTGAGCTAAGCGAGAGCATAACCGAAGTAACCATTAAAAGCATGTTTGAAGTAACCCTTGTACAGGATACCGAGAACTATGCCCTTGTAACCTGTGGCAAGAACCTACAACCCGAGGTTAAGCTGAGTAGCAATGGAAATGCGCTTTACCTTACACACTCCATTACATTTAACTGGACAAGAAGCTATGAGAAGGTAAAGGTTGAGCTGCACTTAAAATCTCTTCCAAGCTTTACTATTCACAAGCCCGTGTTGATTAAAACCCAAGGGTTGTTTACAGGAACACGGTTTTACCTTATTGATTGGGAAAAATACACCGAGCTGGATGTTGAACTAGATGTTGAGACGCTACAAATAGACGTTTCGTCGGAGAATTTTGGCCTTTACAAACTACGTGGTAAAGCCAAAACAGCGGTACTGTACGGATGGGGCTCATCGCGAATTGAGGCGCAAAATATGGTTATTAACCAATGCTTTATAGGTCAGCGAAGCATTGATGATATCTACGTAAACGTTCAGGATAATCTTACGGTTAGCATAGAATCCAGCGGTGATGTTTACTACACCGGAAATCCAGCAGTTACCTATACCACAACATCAACAGGACGATTAATTAAAAGGTAGGCGTAACCGTAACTTATATGTGCAAGGGCTAACCCCTTAATCCCTTTTCGTTTAGGTACACACTTGCTGTAAACGCAATGGTTTCTGCAATAGGTATAAAATGAAAGCCTAGCGCCTGCCTCACCTTGTCGGAGCTGTAGTAGGTTTTCTCAAAACCAGAGCGCAAGCTACTGGTAGAAAGCCCATCACTATTTTTAGAGAGCTTACCAAGCAACCAAACAAAGGGTACTATAAGAGAAACCATCCATGGCTTAACGCCAATAAAGGGCTTACGCTTCCCAAGTGCATTGGCAATCATGGTAAATACTTTGCCAAAAGAGAGGTTGTCGGAACAAAGAATATAACGCTGGTTTGTACAATCGTCGTGCTGCGAGAGCTCAACCAGCACTTTTGCCACATCCCTAACATCAACATAACCTGTAACACCATCGGTATAGAACGGGAGCCCTTTGGCTATTCTATCAAAGTACTGACCGCTACCGCTCTCCCAGCGAGCAGGACCAAGAATCACCCCAGGATTAACAATTACCACATTTAGCCCCTGGTTGGCACCTCGCCAAACCTCCATTTCGGACCGGAACTTGCTAATGGAATAGGCCGATTTGCCTTTGCTTTTAACCCAAGTCGATTTCTCGGTAACAAATCCATCCTCATTGGCATCGCCAAGAGCAGCTATGGAGCTCACATGGCAAAAGCGTTTTACACCGCACTCAATGGCCGCATCAACAAGATTAGCCGTTCCATGAACATTAATGTCGATAATCTCTTTCGCCCTCCTAGGATTGAAGGAAACCACAGCGCTTGCATGAAAAACGGCCTCTACCCCCTGCATTGCCTCCTTAATGGAGTCGTAGTGAAGCATATCTGCCTCAACCCACTCTATGCTATTGAAGTAATGGTTGTAATCGGCCGTGTATAAGGAGAAAACCCTTTTCACAAAATCCCTATCGGAACCCGCGCGGTAGATTGCCCTAACGGGTTTACTGTCTATTGCTAACTGGTAAATTATATGCGCCCCGGTAAAACCGGTTCCTCCTGTAACTAGATTCATAGGGTAAGGCTTTAGGGCAATAAACCCTTTTTGTAATGATTTTGTTCTACAACAAAACTATTGGGTTATTTAGCTGCTGGGTGAAAAAGAAGATCTTTCTTCCAAATTAACTTTTTGCCAAAGCCCAGCCTATTATCAGTCATTTTAATGTAGGTTAAATCTACAACCCAAAGCGTTGTTTCCATTAGCATAGCTATAGGAAATCGCTTTAGGTATGCACGCTCGGCCTTTGTGTGCAAATCGCCAGTTGCCTGACTAATGATACCCTGAAACTGAATGCCCTGAATTTTCCCTACAATGCTGGTTTCCAGAACCACACTACCTGCTACAAATATGTTATGGCTTGCCTGTTGAATGTGGCGCGTATCCATATCCGAGGTAAATACCAGGCTGTTCTCTTCCGGCATATAAACGTAAAAGCAGTTAGCACACCAAGGTTCTTCCTCAAAACTAGTAGCTAAGGTAAGTACATGATGCTCCTGAAAGAAGTCAACAATCCGTTTCTCTGGTAAATTCATGGCTGGTTTATTTCGGTTAGCAAAGTTACTAATTTAAGTTAAAGGATTGAAGCCAAAGCACAAAAGATTCTTTTACCTATGTACCAGCATGTTAAGCCCCTGTTGGGCTGCAAATCCAAAACACGCAAGCCCCCATTTATCTGCGTAAGAACCGAAGAAAAGGTAATAGTGCAGCACAAATTTTAATTATGATTTTGCACAAGGAGTAGCTTACAATACCTGCTAACCATTCCTAAATTACTATATTTACCCAAACACAATTTGCTTATGAGGATTAGCTGGCATAGGCTACTTTTCTGGTTTTGGTTTATAGCCGTTCTTGTTGTTTCTTCGCTATCGTGCGCAGGGATACAGAGCGTTAATATTGGCCAAAGTGCTTTGCGAATAGACTATCCAATGCACTCCATTGCCTATGCGCTTTTTCCTGTGTTTGCCTTTATATCGTCTGATTTTGGTAGAAAGCGCTTACTCTTTTCGCTCCTCTTTGTGCTGTCGGTAGCACTTGCCATTGCTACAGAGTACATCCAGCTAATGGTTCCTAAGCGCAGCTTTAACCCCAAAGACCTAGCATTCAACTTAGTTGGACTTGCAATAGGAGGAGTTGTTGTAATTATTGTTCATCAATACCTTAAAAGAAAAAGGAAGCTGCAGCAAAACAGCTGATACGCAGAATCATTTTTGTACTTTTACTAAAACATAGAATTACAAATGGAAAACGCATCGTTTATAAATAGATATTGGAAATCGTTTGCTTGGGCTACAATTATCCTTGTTCTTTGCGGCATGCCTAGCGACGATGTTCCTTCGTTAGGATTTCTCAATATTCCACATTTAGATAAGTTTATACACCTAGTACTTTACTTTGTTTTTGCACTACTTCTTTACTCGGGCGTTACGCACAAAGCCCACAAGAAAAGCCTTGAGCCCAAGAATCATATCACCATTGCCATTATTGCCATAGGATACGGCATATGCATTGAGATAATGCAGTACCTTCTTTTTACCAGCCGCAGCGCAGAGCTAGGCGATGCCATTGCCAATATTGCAGGCTACGCTCTTGGTACCACAATGTATCGCTGGATTAACAGGATAACCGATGGCATTATTTAGCACTACCCAAGCTAAAACGCCATAAGTTTTAGAACCACAACATCACAGTATAAATACTGAACATCAATACATTGCACTTTAGTGTATAGTGTATTTCTATACCCTTATCTCTCAAAAAAACCATCTATTAAATTTTTATTAGATTTGCATGTTTTTCTCTTTTT
>DHVO01000143.1 GCA_002412705.1 Bacteroidales bacterium UBA5206
TAGATTTTAGACTGTCAAATTAATATTGTTTTTATCTAATATCTCACGTCTCACGTCTATTTCAATCCTTTAACCATACTCCTTATTCCAATGAAACTTAATGTACGCAATCCCCTTGCCTTTATCGACCTAGAAACAACTGGTATTGATGTTACCAACGACAGAATTGTTGAAATTGCAGTGGTAAAAATTTATCCCGATGGGAAAGAGGAGGTGCGTTGCCGTAGGGTTAATCCAACTATTCCTATTCCAAAGGAAGCCACGGCGGTTCATGGTATTACCGATGAGGATGTGAAGGATGAGCCTACCTTTAAGGAGATAGCCAAGTCGCTGGCACAAATGCTGGAGGGATGTGATTTTGCGGGTTTTAACTCAAATAAGTTCGATTTCCCCCTATTAGCCGAAGAATTTTTGCGCGCAGGGATAGATTTCGATTTTCATAAACGCCGGTTTATTGATGTGCAAACCATTTTCCACAAAATGGAAAAGCGTACCCTTGAAGCTGCTTACAAGTTCTACTGCCAAAAGGATTTAACCGATGCCCATAGCGCTGAGGCCGACACCCTTGCCACCTATGAGGTGCTAAAGGCTCAGCTGGATATGTATCCAGATTTAGAGAACGATGTGGAGTGGCTTGCCTCTTTCAGCTCGCATACTCGTAACGTGGATTTTGCTGGCAGAATAGTGCTTGACGACAAGGATGTAGAAGTGTTTAACTTTGGTAAGTACAAGGGCCGTTCTGTTGCCGAGATTTTTGAAAAGGAGCCTAGCTACTACGCTTGGATGATGAATGGCGACTTTCCCCTTTACACCAAAAAGGTGTTAACTAATATTTACCTTAAGCTAAGGAATAAATAGTGGCGTGTGTGGCTATGGAGCTACTGCGTTAATCCATTAATCCTTATTCGAATACCTATTATGAAGATAATTTGTATAGGACGAAATTACTCTGAGCACGCAAAGGAGATGAACTCTCCAGTTCCTGACGTTCCCGTATTTTTTATTAAGCCCGATACAGCCTTACTTAGGAACAACAACGCGTTTTATTACCCCAGTTTTACTAATGATTTGCACTATGAGCTGGAGGTGGTACTAAAAATATGCCGACTGGGCAAAAGCATCTCCGAGCGATTTGCAAACAGGTACTACTCCGAGGTGGGGTTGGGCATTGACTTTACTGCCCGCGATTTGCAAAAAACGTGTAAGGAGAAGGGGTTACCCTGGGAAATAGCCAAAGCTTTTGATTACTCTGCTGCCGTTAGCCCCTTTATTCCCAAGGAGGAGCTGGGCGACCTAACTAACCTTGAGTTCCGATTGGAAAAGAACGGTGTGGTTGTTCAGCGTGGAAATACTGCCGATATGCTTTTTAGCTTCGATAAGCTTATCTCCTATGTTTCTGGATATGTGTCGTTTCGTATTGGCGACCTGCTGTTTACTGGCACCCCTGCTGGTGTTGGCTCTGTTGTAATAGGCGATAGGCTTACGGCTTACCTTGGCGATAGGCTTATGCTCGATTTTTTGATTAGGTAGTACACATATCGTTTTGCGGCTTGGCGTAGTTGCGTATTTTAGCACAAAAATTCAATCGAAGAACTGCACTTCAATTTACCACAAAACTGTCATCCGAAGCACTGCACCCGCCAATACGCCAAACCGCTGTTAGCCATTCGCCCTTCTTTTCTGTCGTCACATTTGAGAGATTATTATGTTCCATTTTTTCTTATGCTCAAACTTTAATGCAGTGTCAATTTCTATAAGATTTACATAGTTCTCAATGAACTCTGACGTGTCAGAAAGAAGTCGTAAATAATATTTTAGCGAATTTGTCAAACCGTTTGCAATTACGTGGCAACCGTGAATGTTTTTTATTCTCTCAATTTCTTTGTTGATTTCGTCCGCTTGCGAGTTGTCAATATTTGCAGTTGAAAGTAAGTAATAGCGGTTTACTTGAGTAGTTTTAAATTTCTCAAATGCGTCTTTAACAAGTTGTGCTGTTATCGGAATACCGTGTTTCACTTCTACGGCTTCAAATGCTCTTTCTTTTTCGTCTATAATGTCTATGTCGCCAATGCGTCCGCTCCGGCTGTCGGCCGAAGTATGACTTTCCATTGGTAACAATACTTTTCCTTCAAATCTTTTTGTTTCATTGATTAAGCACTGGTAAGCAGCATACAAGGCTAAAACAGGCAGTCTTGATGCTCCTTCTGCTGAATATTTTGCGTCAAAATGTTTACTCAACAAATCAACAATAGTGGCAATTGGTAAGTTTAGAGGCTTTGCTAAATCTATTTGTTGTGCATTTCTTTGGATGATTAGTCCTTGAACTAAATAAATTGCATATTCCATTGGGTTTGCCCCATTCTGAATTTTGTCTAGGATGTATAAAAATGACCTTTTTAACTGTTTAGGACTAATATTCGGTTTGTAGTCCAAAGTGTAGGGACTATTTGTTTCTAGTGTTCTTGTCAACCAACCTGTTTCTGATGGTGCTGGGAAATTTTTGCTTTTCAGAAATGGGGTTATAAACTTTGTATCAAAAGTTCTACCTGAATATCCATCTTCAAAATTCGCTTGATGTAATCTTACATCCTGAGTTGGTTTATGAATTTTGTATATAATTGAAGTGAATAGAACGGTAAAGACACCTTTTCTTGACTCAGAATTCTGTAAAATTAAATCCAAATTTAACTTTTCTTCACTAGATAGATCACTTGTTATATCCGCACTTGAGCCAACTAGTTTCAGGCAAGTTTCATAAATTTCATTAAGTATTTCGGTTGGTTCCATTCTATTTATCAATTTTTAAAAGTTGTTTTTTTATTTGCTCACCTACGGCTTTAATCATTGGAACAGCAACAGAATTACCAATTTGTTTGTAGAGCTCTGCTTTGTTATTTAACAGTTTAAAGTTGTTCGGGAAACCCATAATTCTGTAGCACTCTTGAATTGTAAGTTTTCTAACTTCTCCTTCGTGCCAAATCCAAAACCGACCTGATGATTCTTGTGAGGGTAGTGCCGGGTGTACTCCTTCTGTCGAATAGATTCTATTTGGTTGTTTATGAACTCTTGAAAGATGCTCTGTCCCTGGTCTAACTCCTGCTTTTCTAATTGTTTTATTTCTGTAACCTGCGAACACTAAACCTGAATCTTGAGTTTTTTGTTCGTCCAAAATTGTGTATGGCTCGTCCAAATATTCAAATTCATTCTCTTTGTCTAAAAAGTCTTTAAGTACAGGTTTAGGCTTTTTTTTGATTTTTGCAAAGTCAAATTTGGTTTCTTTATGTCCAATTATAATTATACGTTCTCTGTTTTGTGGCAAACCAAAATCTGATGCATTTAATACCTTTTTTGAAACAACATAGCCTAACTCTTCAAGGTGCTGAACAATTGTTGAAAGAGTTCTCTTGTTATCGTGGTAAACTAAGTGTTTAACATTCTCAAGGAACACAACTTTAGGTTGTCGTTTTTCAATAAGTTCAAAAACGTGATAAATCAATGTTCCCCGTGTATCTTCAAAACCTTTCATTTTTCCTGATATGCTGAAAGGCTGACAAGGAAAACCTGCACAAAGAATATCGTGTTTTGGAACAATGTCTAAATTCAGTTTTGTAATATCGCCAAAAGGAACTTCTCCAAAATTATACTCATAAGCTCGTTGCGCGTGATAGTTGAATTCTGAGGAAAAAACACATTTACCACCAAGTTCTTGTAATGGGATTCTAAACCCGCCTATACCTGCGAAAAGGTCTATAAAAGTAAAGTCGGGGTTTTCTGGTGCAGGAAAAGGAATATCCCATTTTATTGGAAGCATTGCCTGTAATTCAGGCTCTGCAACAATACTTAATTTTTCATTAACCGTTTCAAAGAATTCCTTTGCTCTTTTTTCAAAAGATTTTGAAACTCCATTTGTATGGTTGTGAAGATAATGCGTGAAAAAAGCTAAATCTTCTGCATTACCATTTAAGGTTTCAACTTTTAGCTTATCCCGAAGTTTTGAATATTTTATCATAGCCTAAAAGTTTATTTTACCTTGTTGTTGATTTTTGATTCGCATATACTTTGCCTTTTCTTCAGCCGCTTTTAAAAGTTGGCTTGGTTCTTCTTGGGGATAGATTATTTCAGCAATTTTCTCACTGAAATATTCGTGTTCCAATTGTTTTAAGTCAAGGTCAAAAATTTTTGAAAGTTTTGGCAAAACGTCCACTGGCACATTTCTTTTTCCGTTTTCAATTTTGGAAAGTGTAGATTGGTCGATGTCCAAAGCTGCTGCAAGTTTAGTCAGCGTCAAACCGCTGTCTGCTCTAAGTTTGTGAATGTACTCTCCGAATGTTTCTTTCATTTTCTTGAGAATTTCGCCTTGACGATTTTGGCAAATTTATAAATAAGTTTGATTCTTTGCTATCAAAGTCAGAAGAATTTAAGTCGGTTTATTTTCGGTGGTATCGTCTTTTAGAGTGACGGTTATCATTACAATAAAAATCGCCCAGCCTTGGAATAGTGCTGGGCGATTCTTTTATGGGTTCAGAATAGCTACTTAGCTGTTCTTTTTGCAGCATTTTCTCCTGCAAGCCATCCTGTTGAGTAGGCAATTTGCAAATTGTACCCACCTGTATTGGCATCAACATCAATAACCTCGCCAGCAAAGTAGAGCCCGTTAACTAGTTTCGATTCCATACTACTGGGGTTTATCTCCTTAATGCTAACTCCTCCAGAGGTTACAATGGCTTCGTTCCATCCGCCATAGCCTGTTACGCGTAGCTTAACGCCTTTAAGCATGTTTGCTAGGGTTTTGCAATCATCAGTAGTAATTGCCCTTATTGGTTTTGTTGGCGATATTTTTAGCTGAGTACAAAAGAATCGTGCAATGGGAGCTGGCATTAATCCGCGTAGCAAATCGTTGAATGTTTTTTTTGAGGCTTCGGTCAAGTCGCGCTGTAGCCTATTCTCTAGCTTCTCGTTGCTTAGGGCTGGCTTAAGGTCAATTACAACATGGGTTTGCTTGTTGTGGTCAAGTGCATCAATTGCTTTTTTGCTTAACCTAAGAATTGTAGCGCCATCAACACCCTCGGGGGTGAAGAATACCTCGCCAAACTCTTCTGCAACTTTTTTGCCATCAACCTCTAGCCAAACGTTTACGTTTTTTATAATTAGCTTATCGGCATATGGCGCGTTGGGCTTGGTGTGCAAAGCAACCAGCGAGGGTATGGGTTCCATAATGGTGTGCCCCAGCTCGTAGGCAATGCTAAGCCCATCGCCAGTTGATCCCGTGGCAGGGTAGGATAGGCCTCCTGTTGCTATAATAACGCATTGGGCGGTAACGCTCTGCACGGTTTTGCTTCCCTTGCGGAGTATGGATATACCGCAAACCGTTCCATCGGTTACAAGAATATCATCAACAGCAGTGTTGCACTCAATGGTTGCTCCTTGTTTTTTTGCCCAGCTAATTAGCGTTTCGGCAACGTCCCACGCTTTCCCGCTTGCGGGGAAAACCCTATGACCGCGCTCTTCAACTGTTTCTAAACCATTGGAGTTGAGTAGTTCAATAATATCATTGTTAAAAAAGGCTTGAAATGCTTGTCTCAGGAATCTTGGTTCTGGCTCTATCTCGTTAAAAAAATCATCAATGCTTTTGGTGTTTGTGATGTTGCAGCGTCCCTTTCCCGTGATACGAAGCTTACGGGCTGGTTTCTCCATCTTCTCAAAAAGCACCACTTTGGCACCAAGCATTGCTGCACGACCAGCGGCAATTATACCTGCAGGGCCACCTCCAATAACAATAACGTCGTAACTATTAGTCAACTCTTTTCTGGGTTATGTTTTACAAAATGCCAATTAAGACGTGGCAAAGATAAGCATTAATAATGGCTACAGCATTTGCTGACACTAAAGGGAGTTTCACTTCTTCTCTCTTCTTTCTTCTCTCTTCTCTCTTCTCTCTTCTCTCTTCTTTCTTTTTTCTTTTTACTTCCTCATCTTCCTCATCTTCCTCATCCTATTCCTCCCTTCGGGGGTTGCAATGATACTTTCTTCTAATTCCGATAACTTCCGACAACTTCCGTTATCACTCCAGTCTATTCCCTACTCCTAAACACAGGG
>DHVO01000100.1:0-5957 GCA_002412705.1 Bacteroidales bacterium UBA5206
GTGTGCACCGATGCTGCGGGGAACGGGAACACGGCAGCGGCACAGCTGAGCCTGTTATTTGATAATATTAGACCTACTCCAGTAATAAGTTCTGTTGCACCTAATCCAACCAATACAAGCCCAATTCCTTTTGAGGTTGATTTTGGCGAGGATGTAACAGGATTTACGCTTACCGATATTTCTGTAAATGGAGGAACAAAGGGGGGATTTACTGCAATTACGGCAAGTAGGTACTCCTTTACAGTATCCCTTTCCAGTGATTTGGTTCTAAATGTTAACATCCCAAGTGCGTCATGTACCGATATAGCAGGTAACCAGAATTTCTCGGCTACCCAGTATTCCATTGAGTATGATAAGGGGGCTCCTCAGGTTACAAGTATTGTATTTGCTGAGGCTAACCCAACAAATGCATCCCTGCTACATGCAACAATACAGTTTAATGAAACGGTAAAGGAGTTTGTAATTGGCGATATAACAGTTACAAATGGTACCTTATCTAATTTTGTTGCAGTTAGTGGTAGTAAGTACACTGTTGATATTACTCCTACATCCGATGGTACCATTTCTTTGAGCCTTTTGGCCAGTGTTTGTAAGGATAATGCAAATAATCAGAATATTGCCTCATCTGTTTACTCTATTGAAGTAGATAGGGTGAGGCCATCAATTCAGTTGGTATCATCTGTTGTTAGCCCAACAAATCAATCTCCATTTATGGTAACGGCAAATGTGAGTGAGGCTACAAGTACTTTTGCTATTGGAGATATAACGGTATCGGGTGCAACTTTGAGTGGCTTTACGTCGGTTAACTCATCAACATACACATTTGATGTTACTCCCATAACCGATGGTTTTATTTCACTAAGTGTGGCCGAGAGCACTTTTACTGATTTGGCATTAAATGCCAGTATCGCCTCTTCAAGTTTATCGGTAGCATATGATGGAACTGTACCAGTTCCATCGGTGTCATGCTCGTTAAGTTCGCCAACAAATGTTGGCACAATTCCTTGCACAGTAGATTTTGGTGAAACCGTTACAGGCTTTACTTCATCAGATATCACAATATCGGGAGGCACTATATCTGGTTTTACATCAACCAATAATAGGGTATTTACTTTTAACCTAGTGGTTACAAATCCCGATACATATACAGTTTCGGTACCTGCAGGATGCTGCCAAGATATGTCTGGTAACTTAAATTCGTTATCCAATGCATTGATTATTACTTACGATAATGTAAAACCTACGCTAACCAGTGTAACCATTGCATCAAATCACACCAATACTAGCTATGTAAGGGTAGGGAAGAGCGTAACGCTTTCATTTGTTGCATCGGAGGCAATTAAGGATGTGGTTGTAACCATTAAGGGACATGCAGTTACCGCTTCAAATACCTCAGGTAATAGCTGGAGTGCATCCTATACTTTCACCGAGGATGATGTGGATGGAGTAGTTCCCTTTACTGTGAACTTTAAGGATATTTCGGGAAACGTTGCTACACAGGTGTCATCGGTAACTAGCGGAGGAAATGTAACTTTTGATGGAACAAAGCCAGCCATCTCCTCTGTATCAATATCAACAAACAATGCATCGGTAACCTATGCTAAGCCAAACGATATTGTAACGGTTGGCTATAGTTTGAGCGAGGCCGTTGCTTCGCAAACGGTATCCATTGGTGGGGCTGCAGCTACAATAACAGGAGGTCCTAGTAGCTGGACTGCATCGCGTACATTCACTATGTCCAATTCGGAAGGGCTAATCCCTTTCTCCATATCGGTTACTGATAATGCAGGGAATGTAAGTAGCACTGTAACCTCGGTATCAAATAGCACCTCTGTTACGTTTGATAAAACACCTCCTGCAATTAGCGCAGTAACAGTTCCTTCTGGTACATATAAGGTTGGCGATGATATTATTGTGAGCATAACGGCCAACTCAAGCACTTATACCAAAAATGCACTTACTGTAAATGGGTATGAACAAGCGTTGGTAAACAACAACAATGGAACGTATAGCGCTACATACACCGTTCAGGAAGGGCATACACAGCAGAGTGCAGTTAGCTCCTTGCCCGTTGAGGTTATTCTTGCAGATGTTGCTGGAAATACCAATGTTGCAGTGCTATCGGCCGTAGTGGTTGGTGGTACCTTAACAATTGACAGTGAAACACCCGTTATTACCAATGTTTATAGCGATGCCGAATTGGCTGGAAACCTAATAATTGGCGATGCAATAATATTTAGCGTTGTACCGTCTGTTGCTCAGCTGGGCTTAACCGTTCAACCTCAGGTTTACAACGGAAAACCTATTAGTTGGACTCCTGATGCAACGGGAGCCACTTACTCTGCCACTTACGTTGTTACTGAGGGCGATGATACTCAATCAACTCCTTTACACCTGGCTGCTGTTACCCTTTCTGATTTAGCAGGGAACACAAGTGGAGCCTTCACTTATTCTGGCGTGCAAAAGAGCATATATGCAAGTAAGCCATCGGTATCAATTGGGGGTACAACAACCAAATGCGACAATGGCGAAACCGTGCCAATCACCTTCAGCCTTACGGGTAACAAGCCGTTTACTCTAGCGTATAGCGATGGAACTACTGTGCATGGTCCAATTGTGGTTGATGCAAATACTTACGCTATTGATGTTGAGCGTGGCACGTACTCTTTGGTAAGCCTTGCTGATGTTTATGGAAACAGCATTACAGCAGCAACCCAGAACGCGACCATAACAGTAAACCCATTACCAACCCTTACTTTTGATGTTTTAGGTTCTCCATTCAACATTAAGGAGCCACCAGTTAACTTAGTACCCTATGCAACACCTGCTGGCGGACAATTTACTGGCGATGGAGTTGGTACCAACAAATATTTTTATCCAAGCGTTGTTGGTGTTGAGGGAAGCGATATTACCGTAACAATAACTTATACCTATACCGATGGTAATGGCTGTACCAGCATTAAAACCGATGATGTAATTGTATCATCGGGGGGTGCTGTAATCTCCGATCTTAAATCAACCTATTGTAAAGGGGAGCCAACAGGATTGGTACGTGGTACCAATCCAAGTGCAGCCATAGGAGCATTTAGCGTATCAACAGTAAATGGATGGACCGATAATGGTGACAATACTTTAACCCTTAATCCTTCTGTACTGCTGGCAGGAAACCACACCATTACCTATTCCTACCTAGATGGTGGAACGCTATTTAGTTCGCAACGTGTGTTTACTGTTGATTCCGTTGGGGTTAATGTCGATTTTATTAACCTCCAATCGCAGTACTGTGTTGATGCTAGCGATGCTACACTTACTGCAGTTGATTTGTATCCTAGCGGCGGAAGTGGCCATTTTTCCTTCACTGGTTTGGCCGATGGTTTTGCTACAGTTCCCGGCTCTAACTCGGCGCTGTTGCAACCAAGGTTTATTGCAACGGGACAAACCAATGAGGTGAGCTACTACTACACCTCTCCATTGGGATGTAAATCAAACGTTGTAACAAAGGAGGTTATTGTTAACCCTCTTCCCGAGGTTGATTTCGCAATTAGGGATAACTATAACTTCAGCGAGAGCCCAGTAGTACTTATTGGCAACTATTCGGGTGGAACATTTAGCAGTGGTACTGTAGTGCATAACAACAACACACTATATCCAAATCTGTTTACACCAGGTATTTTACCCATTCGTTACACCTATACAAATCCAGTAACGGGCTGTTCCAATAGCATCGAGAAGCAAACACGAATTCTTAAGGCTAACGAGGTAATTCAAGGGTTAGGTACATCGTATTGCTACTCTACCGACACTTTGGATATTGAGTGTTTTCCTATTGTGGAACCGTCTGTTGTTGGTACTTTTTACAGTAGGAGAGGAGCTGTAATAGCATCGGAACCCAATAAGGCCAAGTACCTTATTGCACGCGTAGGCAATGGTGTCGATACCGTATTTTACAGGTATTCCATAGAGGGCACACCGTACGAAGTTTTTACACGGGTGGTTGTTGACTCCATAGGAAAAGTGTCTTTGTCGGGTTTGGAAAATGGTTACTGTATAGATGCACAGCAAGTGCAGCTCTTTGGAACCGATAACCATCCTCAGGGAACAGGTGTATTTACCTTTACAGGGAATTCATCTGCCTTTAGCGATTTGCTGGGCGGCGCTGCAATACTTCGCCCTGCACAGTGCACTGTGGGTACTTACAGCGTTACCTACACCTATACGTCGGGTATTTCGGGGTGTATTAGCGATACAACAAGGGATGTGGCTATATTCCCCTTACCTAGTGTATCGTTTAGTATTCCTGAGTATTACAATATTGATGAACCCGTTCTTGATTTGGTTGGAGAACCACTGGGCGGCATATTTTCTGCGCCACGAGGGGTTTATAACAATAGGTTAACGCCAGTAGAAGCAGGAGTTGGACCTCTTAGCATAACCTACTCTTATACCGATGTAAATGGATGCGCTAGCAGCAATGTGCAATCCCTTACAATAATTGGTGCCGATGCTCAGATACTTGGTATTCCTTCTAGCGGAATAGTTTGTCTCGATGGAGAGCCAATTCAACTTGTTGCCTCTTCAACAAATGGGTTACCAGGTTATTTTGAGGGAAATGGAATAGCTAATATCAGTCCCGACACTGCTACTTTCTCTCCAGTTAATGCTGGCGAAGGTCAACACATTATAACGTACAAGTATTTGAGTAGTGCCGATGGTTTAACGCAGCTGTATAGAACAGCAACAATTACTGTTGATAATCCGGGTAGCATTGAGATTCTTGGCTTTAGCCAAACAGAGTATTGTAACGACGATGTGCCCATTACCCTTGTAGGAGTTCCTTCTGGCGGCACGTTCTCCGGACAGGGAATGCTGGTAAATAGGTTTTATCCTTCCGATGCAGTGGTTGGTACAAATACCGTCTCTTACACCTACGTTAAACCTGAGTCGGGTTGTTCCGTTATTGGTACTGCAACAGTTGATGTAAAACCAGTTCCTGATGTTCATTTTGCGCTTATTCAAACCTGTTCCGACTTAACTAGCGACTCTGTTCAGTTTATCAACCGAACAATGTCTGATGATGAGGTGGAATCCTGGCTGTGGTCTTTCGGACAAGGGGAGGGTTCCTCAATAAAAGAGAATCCTAAGTATTTTTATGCCACATCGGGCTCTAAGCGGGTTGTGCTAACGGCTACAACCGCTAGAGGATGCTCTGCTTCCAAGGATTCCATTGTTACTATTGGCCTACTGCCTAGGGCTAACTTTACTTGGCTCAATGAGTGCTTAACTGGCGATGCAACCACTTTTACTAGCACTACAGAGGATGCCTTAATTGTGAGTTACACTTGGAAAATTAACGAGGAGCAGGTTACAACAGGAGAATCAGCCTCAACGTTTAGCCATCTCTTCTCCGATGTAGGTGGTTATAATGTTAAGCTTATTGTTCAATCGGCCGATAACTGTCTGGACTCAATTACAAAAGCTATTTCCATTCTCCCTGTAATAAGCTTCTCTAACTACCCAGAGAACATTTATACCCAAGACTTTGAGTCGGGTATTGAGTACTGGTCGGCTCGTGCAATGTCCGAATCAGGTCTTTACAGCTGGGAGCTGGGAGCACCCTCTGGTTCGGTAATAACACATGCTGCTTCTGGTTCAAATGCATGGTTTACAAGTATTGATAACGAGAATCAGGTTGCAGAGCAATCTCAGGTTCTGAGCCCTTGCTTCGATTTCTCATCATTGCAAAAACCCATGATAAAGATGAATGTATGGTCATCGCCCGAGGCTGGTCGTAACGGAGCAGTGCTGCAGTACACTACCAATAGTGGAGTCACATGGCAAAATGTGGGCGATGTTGATACTGGAATAGAGTGGTTTAACTCTCAATCTATAAAAAGTCAACCCGGAGGTCAACTGGTTGGGTGGAGCTCAGAGCCAATGGTAAATTGGAGTAATGCGCG
>DHVO01000100.1:6069-6920 GCA_002412705.1 Bacteroidales bacterium UBA5206
TCTGCTGCAAGCCAATAGTTTAGATGTGGTTGGTATTAGCTATCATTCATCGGCACCAGCTGGCGACCCATTTTATACAGATTACCCCGAGGGAGCATCGTCTCGCGAACTTTTCTATGGCGTGTCGGCCATTCCTAGTGCATTTGCCAATGGGTATAGCCCGCTGACCTTTCAATCGTTTGCTCAAAATCAGCCTGTTATCAATATTGAAGCTCTTGCCGACCCTTCTTTTAAAATAGATGCCAATGTACTAAGGAGCGGGAATTTGCGCATTCAAGTTATGCTTAAGGCACTTAGCGCTATAAACAATAGCAACATGGTATTGCAATGCGCACTAGTTCAGCGCGAAGTTAACCTTGCCGAACCACTTAATGGCTCATCGGTTTATTATAATGTTATTAGGGATTTTGTGCCAAATGCAGGGGGAACGTCTGTAAAGAGCGTATGGGAGCAAGGGGAGCAGGAAACCTATCAAATGGAATGGAACGTGCCAGCAGCCACTAATCTAGCCACATTAAAACTTGTAGTCTTTGTTCAAGATGTGTCTAGCAAGAAGGTTTACCAAACCTACTCGCTTAATTTATCAACTATTACGTCAGTAGATACCGATATGTATGTTCCAGAGGTGTATGTATATCCTAATCCAGCAGAAGATTATATAGTACTTGAAAGTCCCAATATTATGGATAACGCTACCATTTTCGACATAACAGGTCAAATGGTTATGGTGGTTAATCCCAATGCGGAATACCATAAAATTCCTGTTGCAGGCCTTAAACAGGGCATGTATCTAGTTCGAGTTAGGGTGGGTAAGCACATGGTTTTGGTAAAATTTGTAAAACAGTAGTACT
>DHVO01000084.1 GCA_002412705.1 Bacteroidales bacterium UBA5206
ACTATACTCCGAATTCTCATATTCAAATTGCTTTTGGGAAACTAATGCTGCATTAGTAAAATAATCAGTTGTAATAGTACTATCCAAATGTTTCCATCCAGCCCAATAGTAATAGTTAACAGGTGCTTTAAACTCAGAAATAAATTGATCCTCACAGGCATTAACTATACCATCAAGTTGTGTATCTTGAATAAGTCTAAAATTCTTAATCTTTTTCTGGTTTCTCCAATCTATACTATAAAAATTCTCAACTTCTCTCACTTTTCGGTAATTATTGTCAACTCGCTCAAATACTGATTCCCGCTTTAACTGGCCTCGTTGCCAACTATTCGATATGAGAGGATACTCATCACCCAAAAATTCATCAGTTCCAACTTCAAACTCATAATCGGTATAACCTATATCCTTCCCATCAAAACCAATATCTCGAACCTGAACATTCTGGTAGGTTACAGCATTAGAATAAACACCTGAAACGGGACTGGAATATTTCAAAAAGTTTGTAATAACCCTCATTCGGTAACCCGTGAGCTCATGAGGATGCCCAATTCCATTGGGATCAACATCTTCTTCAACAAAAACATTTCTAGTGCTACCTCCATATGTTTTTGTCACTTCATGATTCAACACGCCACTTGATCTATCTGTTCCCGGAATACAATAATTAAATCGTTTTTCACCTATCTTTTTTCCATCAAGATCCAAATTAACCATAGAAGCAATACGCAATCCTCCCACGGGGTAATTATACTTATCCTGCTCAGGGTTGTATGAGTTATAGTTAAATGCAATGGAACCACTTACATTAGAACAATTATTAGATATTGAAACCAAATAAGAGTGCCCCCCGTGTAGTGTTAACGATAAGCTTTGAAATGTTCCCGAAAGAAGGGAGTAATCTATTAATGTTGTATTACTAGTTAAATCTATCAATTTGACATTTCCTTTGTCATATTTGTTATGCTGAAAATTGGTTGTTACCAACTTTTTTAGATGATAAGAAACCTTCACATTTTGACTTACGTGAGAGGTAAAGCTATAGCTAGAATATCCACTAATATCGTCAGGATCCTCATAAGGGGTTATCCCTCCTCCTGTGGAACAACTTATTTGACTATCAGTAGAAAGAGCAACTTGCTTTGAAATATCACTAGGAAAAAAAGATGATACCCCTCCATACCTATTCACTTCCCAATTAAATATAGTTTTACCCTTTGTTGGGTAAACTATGGACTTTAATGTAGCAATTATTGCATGAGGTTGACTAACCGACTTATTATTACCCTCATCGTAGAAGGGAGAGATATTACTTTGGCCATTAAAATATCCCCAATGATCATGAGAAAAGCTATACTTTGATGGCAATGCTCCATCATTGTATTCGAACGTTGCAACAGGAATAAATGATGCAGACGCTTCACTTCTTGGCGGTATTTTATAAACACTATCCAGTCTTAAACGCAGAAGATCTGGGTTATTTACTCCGTTTGAACTATAATCTCCAAAATAAGAATATGCAAAAACGTATCTTTCTCTTTCTATATAATTAATTCCATCCGATGTTTCTTCCACAACAATAGCATCAAGCTTCTGTAACGATCTAACTTCTTGCTCACCTAATATGTCCCTTGAAATATCTGCTCTTTCACCCAAAACAAAGCATATTCTTCCATTGGGAAAATAAATATACTGAGGTTTTTTAGAACGCACTAACTGTCTATTCACACTAGTAGTTAAAGAGATTGGTCTTTTTATAGGTACGATTGTGAATTTTGAACATTCATATGTTGTAACAGACTCTCCCTGATGATATCCAATTGTTTTATTTAATATTGTACCATCATATTGATATTGATAACTAACAACATCTCCTCCACTTGTTGTTTTTATCTGATTTATATGCCATGTTGATTTAAATGTGGGTATTCCTGAATGAATGGGATATACACTTGTCTCATCCGCATCACTGTTAAAAAATTCATAGCTATTACCACTTGGTGCAACAATCGTTATTCTTCCAGAATTATCATTAAATGCAAGATCTCCAAATGGAATTTGTACCATATTACCGGAATTATCATAAACATAACTTCCACTCTGTTCGTTGATAGTGAAGTGAAAAATATCTCTCATAAAAGAGTAGCCATTTGCTTCGCTAGCCAAATTCCGGAAGTATGAATTACCTATCCAATTATTCTTCTCAAGTTCCCTTCGTACAGCGTCTGCGTCAGGAACCGCCCATGCTTGGTTCGGTTCATCGGGATAACCATTTATCTCTCTAGTTATCTCTCCTCCATAAAATAAGCTCCAACCCAAGCCTACCCACGATGCATTATCGCTTAGTTTGATACCGCCACCATGATATGTTAACTTAATAGGAATTTCGATATCGCCAGACTTTATTGTATAAATGGGTATCTCAATACTAGGTAAACCAGAGGAATAGTTTACTGGGTATGTTCCATACTTTGCAATGCCAGCAGAAGAAGGCTCTAATGGTTCAACCTGCCTTTTAAAATCTAAAATATCCTGTTGTGCACACATACATTCACTCAACAGAATTAGGGCAAAAAAACATACTACTTTGCGCATAATTTTTAAAATCTAAGTTAAATGATTATTGTTATAACATTCTTCTACAAATATTACCATTGATATGGTCTCTTTCCTAGACTATAAGGAGACTCAAAACTAATATACTATAGTACTTAATACAAACACATACTAACTAAAGATACAAATCTATAGTATATAGAAATCATTGGTTTCCGCTACAAAATAGGGAAATGAGTTAATCACGAATTGGACAAAATAATTAATTAAATTCACAAAAAAATCTATTTATCCATTACTGAAAAACCAATGGAGAGAACGCTTTATAAGTGCGTTCACTCCATTGTTGTTTTTGTTTAAATAAAAAAGTAAGACCGGCTATATACTTAAACGAGGTGAATTCTATTTTTTACTATCCGAAACGAGATTATTTATGATAGCATCCTGTTTTTCAACTTTCCTGGATAGCTCATCAATACTCTTATTTGCCTCTATTAAATAAAGGGTTAACTCCTCAATCTTCTTAAGTAGGATAGCATTCATTTCACCTAGTTCAATACCATTCGCCTCTACCTCTGTTGCCGAGGGAACATCGGGTAAGTGGCTCTTTTCCGTTATAAATAGTTCAACTTCTTTTAACGAACGCAAAGAATAAGTAGGTTTTAGCACATAGTCGGGCCACTGCTCTGAAAGTTTAACTGTTATCTCCTCTGCAATTACCTTTCCATCTACAGCTAGTTTATAGTCAGAGGGAACATTTGTTGTACCAATACCAACATTTCCTCCATTTGGATTCAAGAGTAACGGGTACTCCATGCTTAATTGGTCTCTTTTGGTAGATTGAATCCAAGAACTGGCATTGGAACCACCGTTTACACCAAAGTCAAGAACAACATATGTTGGAGATGAGCCTATTCGGTAAATAGCATTAGGTTGTTCTGTTCCAGAAGTGGCAGGAAATCCTATTACACTCCCTTTTACATCTAGAGTAGCGGTTGGGGATGTAATGCCCACACCCAAGTTGGAGTTTGCTATAGTTACATGGTTCCGTTGCCCCTTGGTTGTTCCTGAGGTTGTTTGTGTTAGTGATAGCGCCGCAACAATTTGGTCAGCATAGAAAGTGGAATATACCGAAACGCGAACATTTAGTGTAGTTCCATCGGCATCTAGTATTTTAGAAATAGGAATTCTAAGCTTATTTGTTTCATACATCTCAACCTCACCAATACTATACCTAGAACTTATGGCACCAGATGCCACTGCGACCTCTGAGTTGTACTGGGTAACTGCAGTTCCATCGGTAGTATGCCAAAAGGAGTATCTTTTGGTTATTCGCCCCAGAGCAGGACCATCGGAATATGACCCATAAATTGTAACCTCAATGTTTGCATGAAATTTTATATTATCTATACAAAGATAGGCCACTTCATTTACCACATCCTTTTTAAAATTAACCGCACCTTTCCACGATGCGTCCTGTGCAAAAAGTGTTTTTGCCACAACAATAAAAGCCAGAATGGCTAAAGATTTTTTCATTCTATTGTCTTGTTTTGTTTTAACTCGTTTATCTGTTTCTGAAGTTCAATTACATATAGGGTTAGCTCCTCAACCTTTTTTAGTAAAATCACATTCATTTCACCTACACTCACTCCCTTCTCTGCCACTTCTTCCTCCGATGGAACCTCGGGTAATCGCTGGTGTTTACTTATGTATTGCTCCAACTCGGGTATGCTCAACAACCTATACGTGGGTTTAAAAACATAATCAGCCCATCCTCCAACTTTAATGTTCACTTCGGCTGCTGTTAGCTTTCCCCTTATACCCAAGTTTCCCTCTGTTGAAGTCAAATACATAACATAACTATTGGGGTTGCGGGTATTCTTCTGTCCTGTTCCCCAGTAAAATGAGCCATTGGAATTAAACCCAAACATTAGCTCATTGCTTTCGCCAGGATTATATACAATAGCCGCATGAGTTAGACCCTTGAACTGCAATGCATTATAAAACCCATTTACCGACGAGATGGGGTTTTTACCCTGTATGCTAACACCTCCTCTTACATCTAGCTTATACAGAGGACTGGTTGTTCCAATACCCAAATTACCCCCAGTATGGTAAATACTCCCACTAAAACCTTGTGTTGTAGTAGTAATGTGCTGAGAGAAAGAGCTGCTTGCTAGACACATAAGAATAACAGAGGCAATAAAAACACTAATCTTTTTCATTTTAAATTCATTAGGTTATATTCAAAAAACCAGTTACAACGCATATTTTATGCACATAACGTATATTCATAATTCCTATTCAAAACTAGTAAATAAATTGTTATAAACAGTGGAATAAAAATGGATTAAGGCAACTTTTTACTAGCAAAAGAAGTATAAGCCCCTCTCAAAGAAATGAACTTTTTGCTAATAGACCCAAGTTATAAAAGAACTCACTCCGCAAAGAAAACCCATACCATAAATATAGAAACCCACCTTGTCTGGGCGGGTTTCGCTTTTCCTTTACTACACCAAGGCGAAGCCTTGAAGAATAATCGGACGGCGGTACAACCGCCGCCTTTAGATTTGTATTCTGAAAAATAAGCCCTTAATTTTAAAATAAGAATGGGGTGAACTTTAGCCGCCGCTAGGTTTATGGCCTATGTTCGGCATTAGTCCCCATTCTTATTCCTGTTGAAGAACCAGTTAGAATATTAGGTTTGCAGACCTCGTAAAGGCTTTAGTTCATCAACGCTTGTCTCACGTAAACTCAAAGTTATGGATTTTAAGGAAACAATTGGCATCGATGTATCAAAACCGTTCATTGATGCGGCCATTCACACTGCAAGGAAGCATCGGCGCTTTAAGAACACCGCTGAGGGATTCTGCCAGATGCTGCTGTGGGTGAGCGAAAACACCAACGTTACGCGTCAGCATACGCTGTTCGCCTTTGAGCATACAGGTCTTTACTCCTTACCGCTTTCTGCATTCCTCTCCGAAAGGCATTTGTCCTACGTGCTCATACCCGGACTGGAGCTGAAGCGATCCATGGGAATCGCCAGGGGGAAGGACGACAGGATGGACGCAAAGGCCATTGCGCTTTACGCCTACCGCAGGAGAGAGGAGGTTACCCCCTATACCCTACCCTCTAAGCGGCTATTAGAGCTAAGGAAGCTGCTCTCGCTAAGGGAAAAACTGGTTAATCAGCGAACGGGGTTTAAGGCCACCAACACCGAGATTAAGGGCTTTTTGACTAGAACGGACAACGCCATGTACTTTGCTGTGCATGAGGCGATGATCAAGGCGCTGAACCAGCAAATTCTGGCCGTTGAAAGGCAGCTAGAGCTGGTAATTCAGGCTGAAGAACCACTGAAGCGGATGTTTGACCTTATTGTAGGGATAAAGGGCGTTGGCACACAAACCGCGCTGTTCATGATCGCCTTTACCAATGGGTTTACGCTATTCCCTAACTTTAGGAAGTTTGCATCCTATGCGGGTATTGCACCGTTCCCATACCAATCGGGAATTAGCATTAAGGGGAAATCGCAGGTGCACTGCTTTGCAAACAAGAAGTTTAAGTCGCTGCTCAGCAGCTGTGCCACCATCGCAATTCGGTGCAATCCCGAGATGCGAATGTACTACCAGCGGAGAATCAGCGAGGGGAAAGGCAAGATGAGCACGCTAAACATCATCAGGAACAAGCTGCTCTCCAGAATATTCGCAGTAGTCCAGCGCGGCACACCCTACGTGGATACGATGGCGTACGCCTCGTAACCGATGAACCGGAGCCATCCGTTCAGCATCCTGTAAACGCCCCTTATGCCAATCAGCAGGTTCTGTCAAGGGCGGCGAGGCACGAGCCGTTTATACACCCTTGACAGGTTCTGGTGAGGGGCATACCTTTGTGGCAAAGGATGGTGAATTTTTCTACTTTTCTCTTGCTTTTATCTTAGAATGCCCAACGCAGTAAGAATGAACGTTAGAGCCTCGTGCGAACAAGGGCTGAAAGTGGGCAATTTAACGATTACCCAGGATGCGAGTGTTGCGCTTTTTGACAAGTACCATAAGCGCTCCAACGCCTTTAGAATGCTGCAGGCCAATAACGACAGGGGCGAAACGCTTTGGTTTCTGACCAATATGCTGGAGCCGGAGCCCGAAACCATTATCGCCCTGTACAGGAAAAGGTGGGATATCGAGGTGTTTTTCCGGTTCATCAAGCAGGAGCTGAACTTTAAGCACTTCATCTCTACAAGCCCAAATGGCATCAAGGTCGTCCTATACATGACCTTGATTCTGGCAATGCTGATTCTCATATACAAGAAAATGAACGGCATAGGCTATAAAACGGCAGTTAGACGATTCCTTGTTGAGATGGACGAACTCTACATGACCCAGATCATAAGGATTAGCGGGGGTGATCCAGATCTAGTGTTCAGGTGATACACGGATTTTTTCAACTTGTGGAGTAAAAAAATAAGCACTCCTAATCGTTCTTTTTCATGTTTCGAACACCCAAAATTGCAAATCCGCACGAGCGGGAGGCGGGTTTAATTATCCAAAGTGTAGTCTAAAAACTACGCTAAGCAAGAGGGGGTACACTCCTAAATAAAATTGTTGCATTGTAGAACAGGGAATAATCATCAAATTCAACAAATTGATAACCTATTTTAAACGTTAAGGGGGATATCAGGTTAATAATCTCAATCCAATATTTTTTATCAAGAGAAATAATAAGTTTATTACCAGTAATCTTTGTTAAAACATTATCATCCTCTTTAATATAAAATTCGGCTTTAAGATCGTTTGTTTCTATTGATAAATTCATTTGAACAACATTTTCTTGATAAGTCGCAAGGTGTGTTTTTATTGCACGAATGAAATCTGATAACTCGAAAGTAGAACCCTCAAAACACACTTGTGGTTCATAGTCTTGTTCAAATCCTGTTTTAGAAAAGAATAATTTCATATAAGTTCCAACTTAATTAAATATATTCGTCCAAGGTTGATTATTCCCACTAGGTTTATAATCCCAATGAGGGCCATGACCATGACCATTAGCATCCCAACGCCACTCACCTCCAGATGAATCATACAAACTTTTTTCTCCTCGACTCCTTGCTTTTTGTCTCGAAGGATTTCCTATTGTAAAAGAGTCTTCTTTAGGAGGCCTTGGCCAATTAAGTTCGTCCCACGGATTTTTTGGTGTAGTTAAACCCTTAACAAAATTATACAAGGTTGCTAGTCCTTTTGTGCCAACAATGGTATAAGTGACAATTTCAATTGTAGATATAATATCATGATACTTTACTACAACCCTGTCAATATCCTCTTGGGTTATTGGATCTTTAGGTCCACCAACTTTTCTAGTCCACCATGACTCACCCTCTGTGGACTGGGGGGGTCTCTGCCCCACAATCCTAACCTCTTCAATCCAGTAGTCCGAGGTGTAGAATAGGCTGGTGTAACCACCACCGCCACCACATCCGCCACCTCCTTCTCCTGTTAAATGCGCAACCATTTGTTCGTAAGAGGCACGACCAGACTGAAGATAGTTCAAAAACCGGGCAATGTCATTAACATCAGTTATGGTATACGCTTCCATCCCATTGGGATCGATAAAGTTTACCGGATCCCCCATACAGTAACTGTAGGGCGATACGGGCGCAAACTTTGCCGCCAGCGGGTCGGGAACATGCCAACGGGCTATGGAGGGATCGTACATGCGTGCGTGGAAATCGAGCCAGCTCAGCGGGGCATCGTACTCCTCCTTGCCACCGTAGCCAAAATGATTAACCGCGCTGCTGCTGCGCCGCAGGTAGTCGTACCCCGAAGGGTAGTAGTGCCGCTCGCTAAGCACGCGCGCTGTGCTGTTGGGCCCCTCAATAAAAGTTACCCGTACGTTCCCCTGGTTATCGGTTATAAAGTACTCCTGAGTGTAGCTGCCGTACCCATTAGCCGTTACGCGCCCCTCGGGGGTGGCAATGCTCTGTAGTGTGCTGCCCTCAAAGGTAAGGGGGCCGTCGTAGTACAGGGTACGCGAGCCCGCTTCGTCAACCACGCGCAGCTTCTCTCCCGTAGCTGTGTAGGTAAAGGTAAAGCGCCCTGCACTACTCCCATCAACCGTTACGCTCTGCGGAAGGTTAAGTAGGTTATACTTTATGCTAGAGATGTCCCTGTTCCTATCCATTGTGGCATTCCCGTTGGGGTCGTAGGCATAATCGGTAGCACCCACAGCGGCCTCATTAAAGCCTAATACTTTAGCCGCAGTAGGAGCCTCATCGGTTACGCGTTGCAGCTGGTTGCCAGAGTAGGTGTACGCCAATTTATCAATTTGAGCAAAGGCACCATTATCCTGCTTACCATTACGTTGCAACTGGGTGATATTCCCATTGGAGTCGTAGGTAAAGGACTCGTTGTACCCGTTTACGTTTTCTGTTAAAGTGGTGCCGCTGGCGTACTTAGCCTCCAACAATCGGCCCTGCCTATCGTACTGGTAGCCATACGCCATTTTGGTGTTATTGCTACCCGTTATGCGCCACTCGGTTGCCGATATTAACCCATCGTAACGCCCAGAGGCGCCAACGGCTGCTAGCCCATCGGCATAGTGCAACGTTTGGCTAAAAAGATCGGAGCCAGGATTGTCAACGTTGTTAATGCGGGTAAGCCAACCCCTAAGGTTGTAAAAGTAATCAACGGTTTGCAGGTAGTAGCGGTAGGGCTTACCCACCTCGCGCTTAACCAGCGCGCCCAGCACATTATACTCATAACTAGCTATTGTACTGCGGGACAATCCATTGGGTATTTCCATCTCCACTAAGCTAAGCTGCCCTTGAGGGGTGTAGGCGTAAAAATAGTTTAGCCGCAGCTTTGCTATGCTCCCCTCGCTGTGCACAAAAATAGATTTTACAAGTTGACCATCGAAGCTATACTCTGCATGGGTACGCTGAACCGTGTTGCGCAGCCCATTGTTACGCTGCGAGAGCACCAGCTGACCCTGCTTATTGTAGTAGAAGGTAGTAGTTACCCAGCTCGCCTCATCTAGCACTTTGGAACGCACTCTGGTTAGCAGCCCCACAGCTGAGCCAAGAACGGGTTGCGGCTCGCCAGCGGGAATGGCTGGGCTTATACTAAAATGGGTATCGTAAACGTACTCCTCCATTATGGTGCCCTCTGCCACTACTGGATAGGCCTGGTTAAGGGTGTACTTGCCACTACTGCTAGTATAATTCTCAAAGCAACCCGCGTTCAGGGTCTGTCCCTGTAGCTGGTCCCGCGTATAGGGCGAGGCCATGATGCCCCAGTAGGCTAATCGCCCAAAGGCATCGTATTTAATGTACTTCCACTTCCCCTCCTTACGAAGGTTCCCATCGCGGTACATAATAGGCCTGCTAAGCTTATCGTAAACAACCTCTTCCATATCCTTTCCTGGTTGAGAAAAGGCAATAACCTTGCCCTCATCGTTGTACTTATACCAAAAGTACAAATTGCTAGCCGAGCTAATGCTCAGCTCAGGGGAGTAGCTTGAGGGGGTATACGAGAAAGGCGCCACAAGTTTCACACTCTCGCCACTATTTACCAACTGATATGAGCCAGAAAGGAGTCCTCCTGATGCAATTGTTTTACTTTCAGCTAATAGCTTAACGTTAGTTGTACCCGATAACCCTTCGGCAGCCTTAGGTGGAATAACAAAAACTACCCTATCGAAATCATCGTAAACATAATAGGTTTTTGCTCCCTCGTTGTTAACAAGAACAACATTCCCCGAAGCATTTTTGTAGGTTATGGTTTTATTTCCCTCTGGCGAAATGGCCTCTGTTACACTAAGAAGATCCTTAGGCCAGGTACCGTTTGCATAAAAGCTTTCCCCATCGGAACCCGACTCTAACCGAAAAACCTCACCAGCAATATTAGATCTATAGGTAAACGTATGCTTCTTACCCGCATTATGCCAAGCCTCGCCAGCCTCAATAATAGAAGTTACTCTTGCCAAGGGAGATTTTTCATACTCTGTAATGGAGAATGCCTTAGTGTCACTCTCTATATTGTGAAGCTGAGCATTGCTATAAAAATCGCGCTGCTTGGTAATAGGGTCTGAAACATAACCTAACTCCGATACAGTAGCAAAAGGCAAATACTCAACAGAAGGGAGACCATTTGAATCGTACTGAATATACTTAACCAGATCGAGATCGTTTTTAATATTAAAAGCGGTTTGCATGGATATCCGCCCCATAGCATCAGTAAAAGTAGCACTTTCCTGATACTGTTCAGGAGAGATAAACCATACATCGTTAAGCCGTTTAATGGGAACCTTGGGAACCAAAGTGTACTGAAAGTTCTCTTTATGGTAAACTCTAGCCCCGCCATTACTCACTTGTCCTAATGAGTGCTTATTCACACTCACCTGAACCATAAAAAAAATAAATAGGATAATGAGTTTTCTTTTATCTAATATCAATTTCTTCGCCATTGTAATCTTGAATTGAAAAGGTCCATGTTTTGCTAAATGTTTCCACGCCATCGGTAATAGTTAAAACTAAAAAGTAAATTCCTTTTTCAGTTGCATGAAAAGAACTAGTACTTGCACCACCAGAATAGGAATAAGTATTCCCCTGCTTATTTCCAACACGCCATGTTGCAGTATAATTTCCTGTTCCATAATTCATATGAGCACGAATGGATAGCGCTCTCACTAAATCGTGAAATTCTTCCACTTGATGATTTGTTGTACATAAAGTTGAAGTATAGGAGAAGTTAACGCTCAATGGCAGTTTTTCTAGCAAAATTGTCTTTGAAACGCTTTCAATGAGCACATCTCCAGCCTTGGCTTTAACAGTGATGGTATGATTTCCTGTTGTTTCAAACTTGTGAGAGAACTCATTGGTTTTTATCTCAACCTCAGGAGCACCATCGTATGACACGAAGTAAGTGTATGCGGGCTTCATTTCAATCCCAAACTTAATGAAATCGGAAACATACAACCTTGAACCACCAAGTACATCAATTCTCAACTTTGGATCTACATACTCTAGATTGATAGTATTATCTGAATCGGGATCGGTTTTTACTAGAACTTCAAAATCACCTAGTTGGTGCCGTCTCTTTATTACATTCACGGTTCTTAAATTTTTATCATGATCCTTAACACCAACAACCTCTCCTATTACATTGTAGATGGAGTACGATTTCCGCCCCCTCTCATCCGTTATCTCGTAGGTACCATAGGGGAATAACTGCCTGTATGTGGTTATTCTAGCAGAAGGGTTAGCACTCCTAATATAGGTATCGTCAAAGAATTGCGGGTTGTTCCCCTTTATTTTATCGTATCTACAATTAGCCGCCTTTACCACGGGTTCTGGCCAGTTGGGGATGTAAAGGAAGGAGGTATAAACACCATCCGCACCTAAGGTTTCTAGGGCATTCCCATTCTCGCTGTACAAGGTCACCTCTCCAATTTTTTTGTAACTAGAATCAAAATCAAGAGAAATAACCCCACCAACATTCTTTAACCTCAAAGTGCGGAAAGAATTTAACGGAACCAATTTGGTAGATTTATAAAACCGTGTAGGCTTAACTGAGTAGTTCTGCTGAAGAACCATTGCAGTAAAAGAGGCCTCAACCACAGTCCGTGTCCCGCTCTTCTCGCGTACCTTCAGGATTTCAATGGGCTCATTATATACCCCTCTTTGATTTAGCCGCGTAATGGCTTCCACCTCTGGGGATAAATTGCTGCTGGATTGCACATGGAGTAAATGGCACTGCTCTACAAGCTCAGAAGGTAGTGCTTCTCTATTAGGCGCAACGCCAGCTCTTGCATTATCAAGACACTCATAATACTGTTGAGTAATATTGGGGCTGGAAAGATCAGCTTCAAAGGCTGGTTCAAAGCAGTAATTATAGATTGAAGAATAGCCAGTACCTTGCAAATCAACCGTTTTTTCCTCTCCTATGAATCGGTAATGCTCTCCTCCTCCCACGTTTTTATAAGAGAACTGTTTTTGTGTGGTACTTCCTATACCCGATGTATTGTAAGTTGTCTCAGAAATTGTCTTGAGATTTTTCCAAGCCGAAAGAAAATAAACCTTATATCCATTATATAAATATCTTATACTAGTGGTTTCACCATTTAAACTTTCACCTTGCTCTATAGATGAAGACCCAATAAGTTCCTTTCCTATTCCAGATATTCTCTGGATTGAAGAGAACCTAGGTAGGAACCTAATACTATTTGATATTTTTAAAATGCTAAGTAGTTCATAGGCATAATAAGTTTCACGAAGAATTCGTCCCTGAATGTCTTTTTCAACCTTGCGGGTTAAAAAAGGATAGTTCCAGAAATTTATAAGAGTTGGTTCGTTACTATTTACCTGATTATTTAAATACCATAAATTACCATTACTTATAAAAGATCTTACAGAAACAGGAGACTTAAGCCAACTATACGCTACTGGTATAACATTGCTACTGGACTTACTTACTGGAAGATCGAAATAGAAATAAGTAATGCCCATATTATTCTTAACTACAGAAACATTAGAGTAGCTAACTGCCCTTTGGAATGGAACAAGTCCAACTCCATTAAGCGATGTTTTTAAATAAAACCCTTTACCATTCCATGTAGAACCATTAATTTGTGTTCCAGAAAAGTTGATCCCAACAATAGGTTTTGGATAGGTAATTAACTCCCCCGAAGACTTTTCTGGTTCCTCTACATTATTATAATAGAAACGTTCAGTCTCAATAACCTTTGTTTCATCATATCTTGTTATAGCATTTATTCTTAATCCAGCACCTGAAATTGTTTTCTCTTTATACTCAAAAGAGTTTAAACCATATACATATTCTGTTTTCAAGCCCTCAGGGTTTAAAACTGATTTTAAACACCCTACCTGAGCCGCTCCTAGATTTGCATTTCGATTTGCTCCACTTCTTATGGGAGTCAATCCCGGAATAGGAATAGTGGTTAATTCCCCTATATTAAATACGCTAGGAATTATACTAGTTCCATTGTTTTCACCGTTAAAATAGCCCCATAGGTCAACAGCAGTAGAACCTAAAACAGGTAAGTTTCCTGGATAATACTCAAACACATAGGGTAATGTGGCATTTGCAGCATGAAAGGATAACTTTTCAAGAAAAAAACTATCTCTGCCTGTAGTAGTGGAAGTTCCTGCATGGTGGTAATAAAAACTATAGTATTTTTTCAATTGATTTCTATAGAAAATATCGCTTGGTGCAGAAATTGCACCTCCAGTTTCATCGTTATTAAGTGTTTGTTCTATCTTCTCTAGTTTTAACCATTGGCCGCTTTGTAGGAAACTAACTCCATTCATTCTAGTATAACTAAAACTTACCTTGATATCCACTGTCGATATGGACATCAATGGGTATTGAACAAAGCTTCTAGTCACGGTATTTTTACTATTCTTTTGAATGCCTAAATCATCTATCATCAAACTCTCTTCATCCGCAGTAACATTTGGAGTAAAATTCCATAATAAACCAGCACTAAAGCCATAATTATAAGCAGCAATAATTTGTTCGTTGGACTCAAACGAACTTATACCCCATGAAGTGCTAAAACTTGAAGTAATGGTAGGATGCCCAGATAATAAACAAGTCTCTGTTACAATAAACTTGGCATAGTTCCCATTATCAAAAGTTACCCTAAAAGTGCTAATTCGTCCGTTTTTTGCTTCGTAAGTGATATTAAGATTATTCTTTGGAAAGGATATAATATTACCTCCGTGATCTATTATGAACTTACCCTTTATGCCAAAAATATCATAATAAAACAAATCCGGGCTATCGTCATAAGAATAAAAATTCACTGGCTCCAAAACAGAGATATCCGCATCAGAATAATCATTAATGTTTTTCCCCATAAACGAAGCCATTGATGCTGAACTGTTAAGATATCCGTACACTGGGTAATCATCGGGTAATCCAACAACAACGCGGGTAATCATTCCACCTGATTCTAGCCTCCAGCCCAGTCCAGCAATACTTGGCAACTCATTCACTAGTAGACCAGAGGTGTTGTATGAAAGGTTTATCGAAATAGGAGTGTTTGGGATAGCAAAGAGAGGTACCGTTACGTTAGGAACTCCAGTAGCAATACCCGGTTGATTCTCGATAAATTTTACAAGGGAAGCCCCTTCAGGAGAAGGCATAATATAATCTAATTTCTCACCTTGTATCGTATTTACTGGTAGTTGAGAAAAAGATACAAAAGGATTAACCCAAAGTATAAATAAACAAAAGGAAATAAATGAAATCAGATATTTCATAGAACTCAGACATTTACTTTTCATTGCTCTTCATAGTTTTAATAACTAAATTTAATGAGTCTAACTTAGCTTCCATTTTCAATTGCTTAGCATGAGATTCAATTATATACAGTGTCATCTCTTCCATCTTTCTCAGTAAAAGAGCATTCATCTCACCAAGATCCACCCCATTATTGCCAACCTCTTGCTCCGACGGTACGTTAGGAAGGTGCTTATTCGCCTTTATATATGCTTCCAGTTCGTTTATTGGCATAAGGGGGTATTCCTCCTCGAATACATAGTCGGGCCACTGCTCCGAGAGCTTTATGGTAATCTCCTCTGCAATTACCTTTCCATCAACAGCAAGTTTATATCCATTGGGAACATTGTTTGTTCCAATCCCCACATTCAAACTGCTGTTATACTGCACCAGAAGCCCATCGTATGCTTTTGCTGCCTCTGAATGAATAAAAAACAATTCAGAAAGCCCCAATTTACCGCCCTCATTAGAAGTACCTTCGTAAAAGGTAAAACGAAGTTTAGTATACCCCCCTGATTTAGACCCCGATATCGCCACCATATACTGACCACTAGTATTATCAGTTACATCAGCTAACGTCACCCATGTATTGTAGGTTGATGTGCCACTATATGAATTAAAACCTTCTATTTTGAATCGTTTGGCAGCCCAATAACGAGTGCTCCACCCAACCCATGCTCCAACTTGAGTGTGCACATTAGGCAATCCTTCTATTTCAATTACCAACGGATTATTTGGATCTAGCGCAACTGAACAGTATTGTGGACTCATCTGCCCATCGAACAAGGCTTTTAGGGGAACGTCTCCATAGTAGTTACTTCCAGTTCCCTGTACCGTAACCCGGTATCTTGCGGGGGCATTAAAGAGCAGGTTCTTCTCCAATGTAGAGATATAGCGGTTACTTGGGATATAGCCATAAGGTGTTTGCGCCTTTACTAACATAGAGGCAAGCAATACTAGAATTACCAATAATATGTTTCTCATGGAGCTACTTCTGTTTTAATTTTTCAACTTCAACTTCTAACATTTTAAGATCAAGAACATCTTTCCTTAAAGATTCGTTCTCTTTTTTTAACTCAATAAGATAGAGTGTTAACTCCTCTATTTTTTGCAAAAGTTTTGCGTTCATCTCGCCTAAGCCTATACCATCA
>DHVO01000090.1 GCA_002412705.1 Bacteroidales bacterium UBA5206
ATAACAGATATTTTTTGTGACATTAGTTGACACATATTGTATCATAACAGATATTAGCTCAATATTTTAACCAATCATTTAATTATCCCTAATTTAACATTTTTCATGAAAACCCAACATTTATTAAAAGTAGCTCTTGCTACTTTAGCCTTAGGATTAATTTTCCAAGGATGCACAAAAGAAGAGCAATTTGTAGCCGAACCAGAACAAGGAACTTTTACTGTTCGTCCGGACTTTGCCACATTGGACACCAGACCCGAGTCGGTAATTGCCCAGTTTAAGCTAACCGATAAGCACACCGCACCTGTAAAGCTAATTGAGAGTGGTGAAAAAGGAGCAAAATACGCTCTTGTTATTGGTATTTCCGACTACTCTGGAACGGCAAACGACCTTCAGTACTGCGACGACGATGCCTACGACTGGAGAACCAGACTACAAGCCGAGGGCTACAATGTAACTATTATCACCGATAGGAATGCGACCAAATCGGCCATTGAATCGGCAGTTAACACCCTTGCTAGCAGAGCAACTGCAGGTAACGAGATTGCATTCTGCTACTCAGGTCACGGAAGCAGCGGGAACATTATCTCAACAGACTTGTACTACATCAGCAGCTCATGGTTTAGGACCAAGTTCCTATACTCAGCTAGTACTAAAATGATGTTCTGCTTTGATGCTTGCCAAATTGGTGCCATGAAAACTGCGCTAAACAAAACGGGTAGAGTAGTTGCTGTTGCATCTAACACAACCGTTTACTCCTACGATGGCGATGCAACCATGAGAAATGGCGTATTTACCTACTACCAAATGCGTGGCTTCGACTATATGGGCTACACTTATCTTGAGCCCGATTGTAGCTATGCCTGCACCCAAATGCAGTCATGGGCTTCGGCAAGAGGACTAACAGTTGCCCCATCGTATGCAGACTCATACAGCGGAAACTTCGACCTATAAACAACTGCCTTTGCAATGATGAAGCTGCGGCCATCAGGCCGCAGCTTTTTATTGCTCAACACTACCTGCAAACCAAGATTTGAATGGAGCAACACGCTCCCGACTCACAATTACCTCCTCGTCAAAATCAATGGTTAGCCTAATTTTTAGTCGGGTTGATGAGTACACAACCGCATCAACAACATGGTTAATGTTAAGGATCATGGAACGGTTGCACCTAAAGAACTGCTCGGGATTAAGATTAGCGGTTAGCTCCTCTAGCGTGTTATCGATAATGTAACGGCGCTTTTCCTGCGTGTAAAGGTACACGGTACGCCCTTCGGCATAAAACAGCACAATATCATCAACCCTAAAGGCCTTAATATGCTCACCCACCCTTACCATTATACGCGTAAGGTAGGTTTGCCTACTTTGCGATAAAGCCTTAATAAGATCGGAGTACGATGCGGGCATTGATGGCTGCTGCGAGGTAGTTAACGCCTTTAGCTTATTCATACTCCGCACTAAATCGTCAAACTTAATGGGCTTGAGCAAATAGTCGATGCTGTTCACCTTAAAGGCCTCAATAGCATACTCATCAAAAGCGGTTGTAAACACTATGGGTTGCGCAATGGCTACCTGCTTAAATATATCGAAGCTAAGACCATCGGCCAGCTGAATATCCATAAACACAATATCAATAGTGTGGGCGTTAGCCTTTAGCCATGCCACAGAATCGGCAACAGTAGTGGTATTGGCCACAATTTCCGTGGAGGGATCGTACTGCATTAGTAGCAGTTGGAGCATTGCCGCAGCAGGTTTTTCGTCCTCAATTATTAGTGCTCTCATACCTATAAATTATTACTCTTCAACTGTTATCAACTTAATTAAAACACGCATGGCATTGCCACTATCCTCAACAACAATTGGTCTATTCGCAAAATAGGAATAAGCCCTGTTGATAACCTCAAAATCATCCTTCGAAAAATCGAGAGGAACCAATCTCCTAACTCCCGTAGCCTGCGCAATAAGAAAACCATCCTGCTCAAACATTTTTAAAGTTAATGGTTGAGACGAGCTGGTTATAAACTGGCTAACCAAGAACAATGCAACGCTATGTAGCGTAGTTGGAACCAAGCAAAGATTTGGAGCAATGGTATCCACACTTGGCAACTGCAGCACAAGCTGTGCCTCCTGTTCGCCATTTAGCAGCTGCGCAAGAACAGCCAGCTGCTCAATCTCGTTAGAAACGCTAACCAAACTTGATGTTTTTGCGGTAAGCACGTGCCTATATACTTGCGACAGGGATTGCGTTGCGGCTGCCGCATCGGTCCTATTTCCATGCAGAAGAACCACTATGCGCTCCAATTGGGCGTACAGAAACAATGGGTTAATTAGGCTCTTGTATGTACTAAGCTCTTTCTCCATGCTAACCTGCTTCTCCTTTTCTATGCTTATTGCCAGCAAATTGGTTTTGGTGAGATATATGGTGCTAACAAAAAATACGCTATAAGCCACGCTTACAAAAAGATATATGGCATTAAACACAATAAGTTCTGTTCTGAATGATGAAAACCCAACCAAGTAATGGTAATACACCGACACTAGCGACGAAACAAAGAGCAACGATAGAGCTGATGCCACAACCACTTCTATACCTACCACATAGGCCACAATGTAACCCTTAGCCTCTATTCGTTGAAAAATGTTGCGAAGCCCAACTCTAAGTATCTCCATTAACCCAACGGATAGTATAACACAGATTACAACCTCCACTCCAAAAAAGTTCTCTTTTAAACTGCTTATGCTATCAAACCCCAAAAGGATAAGCAAATAGGCTACCACGCCAACAAATAGCGGCATTAACACCCTAAATGCGGGTTTATTTACTATTGCCTTGTTACTACTCATTACCTAAACCGTTTTGAAGATGAAGCACAGGAAGTTTAACAACAAACTGGTTGCTTGATTGCACAACAACAGGACGCGAGGTAAACTGGGCATACCTTTTCTTTACATTGGCCAACCCAATTCTAAAAGAGTCGGTTTTTTGTTGAACTGGAGAAAGGTTATTGGTAACTGTTACATTGTACTCATTGGCTGTTACCTCCACAAACAATGGGTTACTAGCACTAAATGAGTTGTGTTTTACTGCATTCTCTATTAGTATTTGAAGGCTTAAAGGTGGAATATAGGTTTGCAAAACTGCATTATCGGCACTAACGCTAAGCACTACGGCATCCTCAAACCTCACTGCTAGCATTTTACAGTAAACCTGTGCAAAGGTTAACTCATGTGCTAGAGTAACCAGCTTACGGTCGTTTGTGGAGAGTATGTACTGGTAGGTTTGCACCAGCATCCTTATGTACTCCTCGGCCTGCATGGCGTTTGTGTGGATTAGGGAGTAAACCGTATTGAGATTATTGAACAGATAATGCGGGCTAAGCTGGCTCTTAAGCGACTCATACTGTAGCTCAAGCTGATCACGGCGTTGCTTTATGGCCTTAACCTGCTCCTGGGAGTAGCTATTGAATGAGTAAAGGGCAAAATCTACTATGGTATAGGTAACAACCGTTAGCAAAGCTAGAATAAGCAAACGAGCAAGCACCTCAAACTTATCAATAGTGATGCTGGCAGGAAGTGTTACCACAATAAAATCGGCTAGTAACCAGAAAAAGAGCAAAGAGAACCCCGATACGATAAGAAAATTGAGAAACAACTGAGCTAGGAACCTGATAAAAACACTCGCTTGCCACGGAACTAGCCTATTAAGGAGCATCCTATTTGCCGCATACAGTGCAATGCCCACAAATCCCGATACTGCCGACGCAACAACATAGAGCAGGGGGTACATGTTGGGCTTTGGAATAAACCCCACCTGACTGAACAAAATATACGCAAGTATTACAAAACCAATAAGAATACTTACAACAACAATAGCCGCCCGTTTTAGCATTTGCATTGTTAAAGAGTTGCTAACAAATTTAGGGTTTATGATTAAATCCTTACGCTATTTTAGAAAAAACCAAGGGTTCAAGTGCATTCACGCATTGCAACAAGAACCCTTGGCCGCACCTAAAAAACAATTACTCAAACTATTTCTTTGCTAGCATAACCTTTTCGTACTCGTAATCGGATTCAATTTTCTTAGCTACAGAGTCAAAAATGTAGTCAAGATTCTCGTCCTTAGGCATGCAGCTATGAATAAGTATCATAGATGTAGCACGCTCAACATCAACTTCCATGTCCTCAACAACAGCAAGTAGGTAAACGGCTAGTTTGGCATCAACCTTTCCGCGTTCGCAGAACATACGCACAACCTCCTCCTTACCCGAGTCGTGATCTACACGCTCTAGCACATCAAAAAAATCTTTGTACAACGACCCATCGGCAGGTAGGTAAGCAATGGCTTCACGTAGAATAGCGGTTGCGCCATGCTTGTAATCACTATTAGCAAGCGATTCTGCAATTCTAAACATCTCGCTAAGAATTTGCTTATTCACCTTTTGGGTATAAAGCAGGTCTAGCATTAATGCATACTGCTCCATCTCATTGTTAATGGAACCAACCACATCAAAGTACTCGCCAATAAGCTCAGCATCGTCGCCTAAAGAGGCGTTAACCCTACGTAGGGTAACAGTTTTTGGGGTGTTGCTGGTGTAACCCTCCGCAATTGCAAGAAGCGATAGAACACCTGCTTTATTTATTGGTTGATTTGGTTTTACACCATTGGCAGCAACCATCTCCAGCAGCTCATCGCGAAGGTAACGGTAGCTATCGCCAATACCCGACACCGTACGGATATACTCCCTTACAACAGTTGAATTATCGCTCATTTTGCTGGCAACAACGCGTAACACTGCCGCCTTCTCGCTCTCCGACGAGAATTGGGCCACCGTACTAATTAGCTCTGCCATAACCCTATCGTCTAGCTTCTGAGTATTCAGAAGGGGCTTAAGCACATTACCCTTTTCCGAGTTGATGCTCATGTTACGGATAACATCAAAGTAAGCATCATAATTATCCTCATTAATTCGGTACTTAGACTGGAACTTACGAAGTACATTGCCTCTTTCGGTATTGTACGATAACGATTCGGTAGTTTGGAGCAACTTAGCCATTAGGTAGCTATCAAGCGGGTACTTATCGATAATGGTTCGCAGCAANNTTAGCCTCGTCAATAAGGGTTTTAAGGTACATGTTGCGAACATTAAAGCCCCTTATCTCCATACTTTTGTAACCAAAAATGGTGCTATTGAAGGAGAAAGCGCTGGAATAGCCACTAATTCTATCAACCTCATCAAGAATACCGTACACCCCTTTGCTCTTATAAATTCGCATTGCCCGTTCCTTTCCACCAACGCCAGTACGGTAAATTGCTTCCTCAAGAACCTCTTGCAACCAAGCGGAACCATCGGAATCGTAGGTGCGCTCCTTTGCCCCCTCAAAGTACTTACGGGTTAGATTTCCCTGGCTATCGCTGGTAAACTCTAGCCTACGGCTATTCCCAAAGCTGGATTTCTCTATTACTAGATACCCATTGGGCGAAATGCTTTTGATATCCTTGTCGTTATCGGTTACCAGAACCTTACCCTTGTAACGAATTTCGAACTTTGAGAACGACTCGTTAATTCTATACACATTCTCGCGCTTGCTCCAGTCCTGGGGATCTGGGAAGAACCAAAGGTCGGCACTGGCCATTGCGGTTGAGCTTAGAGTGGTTGCCACTAGCAGCCCCAAAACTCCTTTTCGTATTGATTTACGTGTTAGCATAACATTCTATTTTTAGCGTTGCACTTTGTTAATATCCATTTTCACGATACAAACATGGCGCATTGCAAACAAGAAAGAAAGCAGAATGTAATCATCAGTTGTATATATGTAACGAATGGGTAAATTTGGGTAGCAAACGGGAAACACCTATGTTTATTTGCCTTTGAAGGTTTCGAACCTCAACAAGAATAAGCAACGGCTAAGTTACGCTCAAATGTTAGGGGTGCAGAGCAATGCGAAAAGCATACCCTACACCCCCTAAATTTTATGCGTAGATACATACCAGTGCACTTGAACTTATCTACTAAATCATGTGTTGTTAACGAATTTGCAAAACCCAAACTCTACGCATAAAACTATTTTATATGGAGAGGATTGGCCATTAGGCTGCATCCTTCATTTCAATGGAACACGAATAGATGGTGACGGGTGACTAGTTGCTAGTTACGGCCACACCCAGTCTTATGTGCGTCTTCATCATCTCCCTCATCTTCATAGAACACAAATAACACAAACCCTACAAATGCTCACTAATTAGGAGGACCAATTCCACTAACTTCCGCTAACTTCTATTTCCCTCATCTCCCTCATCTTCATCATCTCCCTCATCTTCATCACCTTCCTCATCTTCATCACCTCCCTCTCCTCATCAGCTCAATAACCCTTAGGTTCCTTGTGTAGGTGCGCTGAAGAATTATCCAGTTGGCGAAAAAGAAAACTGCAGCCATAACCCAAAGCGACATAAGTTCCTTGCCTGCAGCAGAAAGAGGCGTGCCCATCACACACACTTTAATTATACCCTTAATACCAGGAGTGCTTGGGAATAGCCGAGACAACGCTTCAAAGCCCCAAGGAAATGACTCCACAGGCCATGAGAAGCCGCTTAAAAACAGCAATGGAACCGATGTAAAGAGTAGAGTAAGCATTGACTGCTCGCGGCTCTTGAAAAAGGTTGATAGTAGCATCCCCAGAAAAATGCACGATAGCAGAAAAGGTATAGTAAAAAGAAATACGTTTACCGTATTGCCCCAATGCGGAAAGTTGAACCAGCGCATTACAAGCACAAGCAAGTAAAACGACACGGGAATATAAATGGTTAAGTATGCCAATGAGCGGCCAAAAATCAACCTTACAGTACCTCCATTTAACCTAGATAATACTTTTAGGTACCCACGCAATCCCCTCTCACGCTCCGATCCGCCTAGCATACCAATACCCATTAGCAAGCTCTGCTGTAGAATCAGAATAATAAGGCCAGGCATGGCATAGCTTCCGTAACCAGAGGTTTGGTTATACAAAGGCTCACTCACAAAATCGACTGGTGCTGCAAGGTTTTCCGATTGATTTGGGTGTGCACCCTGCATTTGGAACCGCTCTACTTTAATCTCCTTGCCTAGTTCCTGTGTTGCCGATATTGTTCCCTGTAGCACCTGTTTGTAAATAAGCATATAGCTAGCATCGGCATAAAGGGCAACAACAGCCTGCGCTCCGGTGGCAATGTTCTTACCATAATCGGAAGGAATAACCACTACACCATGAATATCGCCAGTGTAAAACTGCTTGGTAGCCTCATCAAGGCTAAGCGGACTAGTCTTTACATGAATTTGCTCCGTTGCATCCAGCGCACGGGTTAGCTCACGTGAGCGCTGCGTATTACTCAAATCAACAACAGCAATGGCTGTTTCGCGAAGCACCTCGGGGTTATAGCTAATGCTATATAGCAATGGGTACACAAGCGTTGCCCCAAAAAAGAGGAGCATTACCCCCTTATCGGTAAATATACGCTTAAGCTCCAAGAACCATATTGAGCCCATTTCACAAAACCCAGAAACAATATATTGCTTAAAATTATTCATGGCAAACTAGTTTTTACCCCACATCCGTGGTGTTCTACAAACCTTTTTCAACCTTGATATAAACAAGAAAGGCACGGCTAAAAAGAGGTTTAGGTATAGCAACGACATCATTGAGGTTGCCACAGGAGCTCCTTGCAACGACTGCTCTATAAACACCTTTAGGTAATGGGTAAATGGGAACAGCTTAGATATAATGGTGATTGGAGCATACATAGCAATATGCGGGAAGGTTAATCCCGAGATAGTGAAGGCCAGCGCCGCATAAACCGACGAAACGCTTAAAGCCATTCGTAAGCTGGTAAATATTGTGGCAATGGCAATACCCATTGAAATGTAGGCCAAAACAAAGAGCACCGCATTGTAAAAAATCAGCGCTTTGCTACCATTAAATGGTGTTCCAAAGTATTTAAACAGTAAAACGTTTACAAGAAACATCAGCAAGGAGTATATTACTAGGTAGGGAACCATTTTTGCCGATAGCGCCCTTATTATACTCCCATGCGCTGTGCTTAACCACTCACCAGCCCTGTGGTACTTAAACTCAGAACCAATGGCATACACTGTACCACCCAAAATAAACATCAGCAGCATAATTGGCAAAAAGGCTGTTGTTAGGTAGTAAAAGTAGTTTGTGTAGGGGTTAAATAGCACGTGTGTATCAACCCTAATAGGCATTACGGCCTGCATAGCAGCATTGGTATGCTGCCCCTTTTTTAGGCGGATATTTAAATCGACACCCGCCGAGAAGGTTGACACAGCCGTTGTAACATCCTTGTTTAGAATCCCCCCAACAATCAGGTAGGCATTGTTGTAGAAAAAGGCCACTTGTGGTCTAGTGCCCTTAAAGATATCGCGCTCAAAATGAGCAGGGATAACTAGCACACCATAAATATCTTTACGTTCAACAGCCTTGCGAGCCGATGTTAAATCGGCATAGCTCTGCACAACTTGTGCAGAAGCGGTTGCATCAACCATGCGCACCAGTTTACGCGATGTTGCGCTCTGGTTTAGATCAACCAAGCCAATGGGCAAATCGCGGGGAACACCCTGGCTAAATATCAGCGCCATAACGCCAATGGCTAGCAAAGGGAGTACAAGGGTTACCATTAAGTAGGTGGGCTTGCTAATCATAAGCCTAAGCTCGCGCTTAATTACAGCCCACCACCCTTTTGGTTTATAGCTACTCATTATTTTGCTGTTACTACTATAGGTTATCCCAATCAACAATAACACTCATACCTGGACGTAGGTTACCTACCACAGCCACAGGCTGAGCCCTAACCTCAAAGGTTTTTAAATCGAAAGCACCACTAGCCTTGGTTGCGCGCCATGTAGCAAAATCGGCTTCGGCCTTAATAAAGTTCACCCTTAGGCTAATGGTTTGACCATTAAGAGCAGGCACCATTGCGCTGAACTCAGAACCCATGGTAAACTTTGATAGCATATCCTCACGAATGTGGAATGTTACCCAGCAATCGGTTAAATCGATAATATGAACCACAGGAAAGCCTGGTGTTACTAGCTCACCTTGCTCCGCATTAATTTGCGATATCTCCCCGTTAATTGGCGAAGCCAAAAGGGTTTCGCCTAGGTACGACTGCACCTCGTTAATGGCACCCTTTGCCTGATTTACCAATGCGCGAGCAGCAGCCTTATCCTCAACGCGGGTTGCGCTAAGCGCCATCTCATAGTTTGCCTTTGCAGCCTCCTCGTTCATTTTTGATACGCGTAGCTGTGTCTCGGCCTCATCGCGTTTTTGTGCGGGTATTACGCCTTCGTTAAAAAGGTTTTGCACGCGCTCAAAGGTTTTTTGTGCAAGTTCCGATGCAGCAACAGCCTTTTGGTACACGCTGTGTGCGGCAGCAATCTGCTCGTCGCGAGCACCCTTTTCGGCCTTGCTGTTTTGTGCATTGGCTGCATCGCCCAATGCCCTAACTTGCTGCATTTTGGCATCAATCTCTGGGCTGCTAAGCTCAATTAGCATATCACCTACCTTTACTTGATCGCCAAGCTTTACGTGTTTCTGGATAATACGACCAGCAATCTTAGTTGCCACTTTTACCTCGGTGGCCTCTACCTGACCCTGAATTACTATTGGTGCTGGTTTAAATGCAAACCATCCTATTACTGAAAGGAGCGCGACAAAAACAACAATTACCACTCCTATTATTACGCTACTGTTTTTCATTGCTTTATGCTGTGTTTTTTAGTGTCTTGTGTTAAAAAGCTAGTGACAGGTTACTGGTTACTTGATGATGCATTTGGCGTTCTAACATCTACTTCATCATCCGTTAACCTCACATTATTACTCTGCTCCTATTTGTTGGCTTGCTCCAGCCAGTTCCATTAGCGCTGCCAGTGCAACATTGTACTCATAAACCGATTTTAGCTGCTCAACCCTAACCTTTGACAGGTTCATATTGGCATCAACAACATCGGTTGATGTGGCAAAGCCCTCGCTAAATCCTTTTTCGCGAATGCGTAGGTACTCAAGAGCAAACTTTAAGCTAACCTCGCCACTTTGGTACTGCTCAACAGCCTGCTCCATTTGCTGGTAAACCTTTGTTATACCAGTGGTAATATCCAGAGCGATTTTCTCCTCGGCAGTTTCAACCTGTTTACGCTGAATTTTAGCTGCCTGAATCTTATTGTGCTTAGCTAGTCCATCAAAAATGTTCATCTTTAAACCAACGCCTACGTACCAATCGGGAGTAAGATCCGACATGTTGTAGCGATAAATATCGTAAGAACCCATAACAGCAATATCGGGCAAATAGGCCGAGCGCTCCTTGGTAATAGCCTGATTTGCCATAAGCTTTTTCTGCTCCAGCTGACCAAAAACTGGGTTGTTCTGGCGCGCCATCTCAATGTAGCTTTCCAAAGGCATAACAGTCTTTACTATGCTCATTGATGAGGTTGGAAGCACTGGACTTGTAACGTTTAGCGTGCTTTTGAGCGCAGTTTGCATTAGCTCCACATCCTTAACCGCCTTCTTATACTCCTTATCTGCTTGGGCATAGGCAACCTCAGCATGTAGGCGCTCTGCCTCCGATATCATCCCATTAGCCTCCATTTTGCGGGCGTTTTCAAGATGTTTGTGCATTCCCTCAAGAACCGTTTTGCGCACCTTAGCAACTTCCATAAATAGCTGCAAACCATAGTAACGCTGTACTAACGTGGTAATTTCGGAGTTGGTAACCATTCGTGCCCTTTCCGACATCTCGTTGGCGCTGGCCTTTGCCGCCTTATTTGCCGCCATAATCTTACCACCAGTAAATATTGGCCACTTTAAATCGGCCGATACCTTGCCCAGCTTATCCTCAAGTAAAACTTTTTCCCATTCGGCATTGGATACTGCCGCTAGTCCTTGTTGTGCGCCCAAAAGCAGCTGCTGATACTGTGGTGTTGCAGTAATGGCGGGATTTAACGCTCCTATTAGCTGGGTTTGCCCTGCCGATAGCTGGTACAACCCCTCAAGGGCATCGCCAACTGGCGAAAGGTCTAAGGTTACTGGTTTACTGGTAATACCAAAAGTTGCGCTAACGCCAACCTGTGGCAGGTACAATCCATGGGCTGCCTGCAGCTCATACTCCTTTTGTTGGTAGGCTTCATTAGCCGCCTTAACCGCTGGGTTCTGACTAACCAGCAGATCAATACTCTGCTGTAGGTTTAGCTTTAGCGTATCGGTTGGCTGCTGAGCGTAAAGCTGAGAAGGAATAATTCCAACAGCCATTAACCAACCGCACATTGCTAGTTTTCTCATTTCTAATGCTTATTAATCTTATACTATGTTATACTTTACCTTTTGTTAATCCCTATTAGTGGTGCCAATAATTCCCGAGTAGAGAATCTCAACCACCGCACGTAGCCGCTCATCGGGCGACAGCGGGAAATCGGCAACCATCTCGTTTGGTAGGGTATCGCGATACGACTCAGTAAGCAGCTTCTCGGCAGTGGCAATAAACATGTACAGCGCCATGTTAACATGCCAGCCAGCCTTTACTTTACCCAGTTCAACACCCTTGTTAAGTATTCGCATACCGTGCGACAAAAAGGTCTCCTTCTTAATCTTAACAATTGCATCGTACGCCTGCGGCAGGTTCCATTTAAGGTCGTTCACCACGGGCATAACCCTCGAAACCCAAACACCCAGCAGGGATAGAATGGCCTTTACCTCCTCCTCGTAGCTCATGTTGGTTTGCTCCTCAACAGAAAGGATATCGCGCTCAAACTCAATCCGTGTTTGCTCTATTACAGCAAACATTAATTGCTCTTTGCTGCCAAAGTGGTTGTATATGGTTTTTTTGCTGATGTTTAGCTCTGCAGCAATCTCATCTAAGCGAATCTTGCTGTAACCATACCGGAGAAACATCTCCCTCGATTTTTGTATAATCCTGTTCTGCATAATCGAAACCCATTTACACTTTTTTAGTGTTTTAAGTTTCCGCAAAGGTAATGTAGCCAAACTAACATTGTACCCTATTTACACTTTTTAGCTTTAATTTTAAGAAGTAGCATTAATCCTAGATTACAAAGGCCAAATGCTATTAGGGGAATAAAGAGCCTTAAAGTCCCACAAAACAGAAGGAAAACCACCGCTAACAACGCCATGCATGCACGCAATACAAGGTACATAGTGTTACAACGCATAGTATAGCAGGCTAATACAGCAATTTACATCGCCACAAACATGTTAAAACATAAGAACTAGCAAAAGATCCATTAATCAAGTTCATTTTATATCTTTATCGCACCCATTGTGCAGCGATATGGGATAAAACATCGTCATTAGATCACACGAAAAAAACAATTGATATGGAAATCGAGAGAACATCTACTGCGGGCCAAGTTATGGGCATTATAGGGATTGTACTTGGAGTGATTTCGCTAATAGTTGCATTTATCCCATGCGTTGGAGTAGTAGCCTTTATTCCGGGCACACTGGCTGTAATATTTAGTATTATTTCCATTGTTCAGGCCACCAAGGGTTACGGCTCTAAAGGGTTGGGCATAGGCGCACTTATAGTTTCGCTAGTAGCAATACTTTTGGCCGCTCTTTGGCTGGCACTATTTAGCGGTGCAACCATGGTTGCCAACAAGGCCATTAAGGATTCAGGAGGCTTTGAGCAGATAGGTCGTGAGTTTGAGCGCGCCTTTGAGCAGGAACTTGAGGAGGATATCGATATGAACGCGGTAACCGACAGCCTTGAGGAGGCCCTACGCCAGCTTGAACTTGAAATGGATCAACTTGACGAGAACACCCCTGAGCACGAGAAAGCACGCAAAGCAGGCGAAGCTACTGCCAAAGCACTTAAAAAAGCGGCCGAAGGCCTAAAAGCCAAAGAAAAAGCCGACTCGTTAAAGAATCAGTAAATGGGTTCCCAATTCTACTGGCTCGGCAAAAGCAATGGTGCAAGAGTGTACAACATGCTCAACATTGCTTTTGCCGGGCTTGTTTTTTTAATACTACTATACTCCCTTGCCTTTAGCGGAACATCGCACCCCATACCCGCACTACTAACCGATAAAACAGGAATAGTGCCTCCAAGCAAAGGGTTATCGCAAGCCTTCTCGCTTATTGTAAGGGGCGATATCAGCAGCGCACTAGCTGCCAATGAACACAGCATAAGGATTTTTACCTTTTTTGTATCGCAGCTGGTGCTACGTATTGCACTAATTCTAACCATTGGCTTTGGATTGATACGCTCCTCCTACAAGCTTTCTGTGCTTGGCATTACTGATATTGTAATATCGGCACTACTCTTTGGCATATGCTTTTACCCGCTTATTGCCTATACAATTAACATGTTAGTGGTATAGAAACAATGCAGGATGGCTGCCAATGCGTTCCAATTTTTAAAAGCACACCCCGTTTGGCTCCTTTATAGATTTACACCACAGGGCCAATTGCACTAAAAACAGGCTTGAATTTACATTACTAAACGTGCATGAGTAGCAAGTAGCATTTTACATTCCCATTAAGCAATGAGTATTGGAATGTGCTTTTGCCGCTGATTAGCCACCCCATAATTGTGCTAAACACCTTTTGCCATATGGTAAAATAGCCCTAAATTGGGACAAAAAAGTAACCATGAGCATAAAAATATTTCACAACCCCCGCTGCCGCCATAGCCGTGCAGGGCTAGAGTATCTTAAGAAGAAGACTATCGACATTGAGGTTAGAAACTACATAGCGGAACCCCCATCGCCCGATGAGCTTAAGGAGATTCTGCTAAAGCTCAATAAAAAGCCCAATGAAATTGTGCGCACACAGGAGGAGTACTTTAAATCGGCACTAAAAGGAAAAACCTTTACCGACGAGGAGTGGATTAAAATTCTTTGCGAAAACCCAAAACTTATTCAACGCCCCATTGTTCTTGGGAACCACAATTCCGTTGTTGCCAACCCGCCCCACGATATCGATAAAATAATTTAAAAGCACAACCATGAAAAA
>DHVO01000023.1 GCA_002412705.1 Bacteroidales bacterium UBA5206
TGTAAACACAACGCGCTAGCTAATAGCAGAATAACCACAAAAAAAGGCGGTGATGTGCAGATATACTCCGCCATTGGACGCAAACCATGCGCCAACAGCAAACCCACTAGGGGTTATGGGGGGATGTTAGATGCGCGCTAGCGCATTCGAGGCATTAAGCGGGTAACAGGATAGAATACACGAAACAGCGCCAGTGGCGTGCGAAGTAAATTGTTAGTACCGTTGCAAATGCTGTTCATGACTTTTTGGTTTTTGGTTATAACTCCCTTTTGGGCAGGTTTTAGCACCACACCTAGTGGCAGGTTGCTAGAGCTTCACGGAGCCTGTTCTCTCTGCTCTTCTTTATAATCAAACCATTCATAAGAAGGGTTCGTATTGAGTTGCAAATATATGGGCTTTTTTTAATCTTGCTACCCCTAACTACAAAAAAATGAGATTTTCTTCCATCATATTCGATATGGACGGCGTTATTGTTGACTCCGAGCCACTACACATGCTAATTGAGCAGCAGCTATTTACAGCGATTGGTGCACAGGTATCGCACCAGCATCACCTTACCTACTCTGGTGCGGGAACACAAGCCATGTGGATAGATATTGCGCAGCAATTCAACCTAGACCTTAACATTCCACTACTGGTTGAGCAGAAGGATTCGCTTATGGTTAATGAGGTGCTACACGGCAATGCGATTAGCCTATTCCCAAATGTTAGGGAGACAATTACTGAACTCGCAAGTAGAGGATACAGGGTGGGGCTGGCCTCATCGTCGCCCAAGCAACTGGTGATGGCCGTGCTTGAGCGCTTCAAACTAACACACCTTTTTAGCACCATAGTTACTGGCTCAGAAGTTAGTGAAGCTAAGCCAAATCCTGAAATCTACCTAAAAGCAGCCCAGCAGCTAAACTCACACCCCAAAAACTGCCTTGCCATTGAGGATTCCCGAAACGGCATAACCGCCGCCCTTGCAGCTGGCATAACCTGCCTGCACTTTTGCCCTCCCTCTGCCGAAACTAAATTCTCCATTGATGGTGTAACGCAGATTAAGGCGATAGAAGGGGTTTGGGAGTGGGTGTAGAATACTTGTTCATAGTTTTTGGTAGGATGTAAAGAGTTTTGTTGAAGTTAAGATTTCACATTCGTGCCTTTGCTGCTCGCTTAAAACTTATAGAATCGGATTTAACTCAAAGGCGTACTCGTAACTAATCACCCCTTTGCTCTTTTCATTGCTCTTCCACGCCTCCTCTAAATGGCTGAGCTCAACAATGTGGCTGGTGCTAACCTGCTTAAACGCTGTTGCAACTCGTTGTAAAACGCTAAGTTCAACTTCCGAAAACAAATCGGGGTTAAATGGCCTATCCTTCTTAGCACTGAATTGCTCTCCGGTGTATCCTCCAGGGAACTCTGTTGTGAGAATATCCACCTCGCCATTGTTTGCCATGTACTCAAATAAACTCTGAAAATTATTGGGAACAGGCCCCATATTAATTGCCTTGTAGCGAGCCCCACTTATGGAGAAGCAGCTTTGCTTAAACATCAAAAAATCGGCATAGAATAGCAACTTATTCATCTTGGTTTTGTAGGGTTCAAGCTGCTGGGAGAAGTAAACCACCATCTCGGTTAACTTTTCCATGCTAGGATTTCTATAACCAGAGTAAATATCGGCCAAGCGATTGCCCAATAGGTACTCCTCAAAGTTCAAACTAAAAATATTGCGCTTCCTCTCTTCAGCCAACTGCTGTGCTTTATGAATGTACTTGGATTTGGTGTTTCCATCGAGAGTAGAACATAGCTTTAACATCTCAATGAATTGCTTGGGGTCACCAGCCATCTGGATTAGCTTTGCGTTAGCAACACTTGGCATTTCGCCTGCCTCGTACTGACGGTAGCTGTTTATCCCAAAACCCAACACCTCCGACATCTTAGCAGCCGACAACCCATACATTTCCCTGATTCGGATTATTTCATCGGGAAAGGGAATGTTAAACTTATCGCGGTACTGATTATAAACCTGGTTCATATTTACCTCATCCTGCTCCGTAGTGGTAAACTGTTCGCCAGTATCTTCACATCTGTAAAAATGAAAAACAACTTCGAATGTTTCCTTTCTGAAATCCATTGGCCTACGCTCTCTGGTCAATGTCATTTCTTTACCTGTAATTGGGCTTTTCATACTGTTCTACTTTAAAGGGTAGCTCATTTTGTGTTGAGCCAAGTGAAAGGAAATACAAATAACGCTGCACCCCATTGCCCCCATTGTAATTTTGATGTACACTTCGCGCTTCTTTACTACCTTACCAAAAACCCACATATCGGCACCTCCATACAGTTTTTCCTCAAGGGGGCCTTCACTGTAGTCCTTGGCATCTAGGGCATTAAGTATGTCCTTCCGTTCCACAGGTCGGAGCTCCAACTCCACCAGCGCTTGGGTATTCTTACCTCGCTCATCGCGAAAAAGCACATCCCAAATCTTCATTTTCGCCTTGAAGTCCATTAAAAAGGCGGCTACCTCAGCTTCCTTACTCATATACAGATACGGGGCTGCAAATATAGTACATTTTTCATACAAACAACTTTATAATTGCAATATACAACATATAAAGACTCATTGCAACTTTATAGTTACATCATTACTTATCCAATACATATTTAGGTTTAATGATATAACTCCTCCAAAATAATTTCCCCCTACTCCCCTCCACCAAAAAACTGCTCCAACGCATGCTTAAGGGCTTGGTCAAAGAAGGGCCAGTCGTGGTTGCCGGGCCACTCATTAAAGGATGGGTTGTGGCCTAAGTCCCGGAGAATGGAGTAAAAGCGCTTATTATCGGATAGGAACATATCGTTATTACCGCAGGCAAGATATAGCTCTGGCGCAGCCGAGGCATGGCAGGCTTTTGCCAGCTCAACAACATCTTCGCTGGGGTGCCAATCTATATTTTCGCCAAATGCAGCCTGAAAATCCTTATACAAACGCTCACCAAACACCTCCTTAAACCGCTGGGCACCCTGCGTATAGGCAAGGTCATCCTTAAGCATTAGGCATGGCGACGAAAAGGCGCCGCAAAAGCCGTAGCTGGCTGGTTTTGTTAACGCCGCTTTAAGGGCTCCATATCCCCCCATTGATGCGCCAATTATTGCAGTATCGCAGCTGCTTGTAGATATCCTAAAATGGCTGCTAACAATGGCTGGAAGCTCATTGGTTATATACTCCAGGTAATTGGAGCCGTACTGCATGTTTGCGTAGAAGCTGCGCGCTACCTCGGGCATAACATACAGTGCGCTGTACTGCTTGGCGTAGTTGGGAAGCATGGTGTAATCTATCCAATCGCCGCTTCTGCCGCATAGCCCGTGCAAAAGGTAAACAACCTTAAGGGGTTGTTCCGATATGGTATCGGGAGCAATTATTGAGATATTGGTTTCCATCTCCAGAACCTGTGAGAAAAAAACTCCGCGTAAAATCATAACCAAAAATATTATTGTATAAGAATAACCACTCAATTAATCCAAACTACAGCCCGTTAATTTCGTTTTCTAGCTGCCTTTTCATGCGCTTTAGAGTTGAGCCCACAATTAGCCCATGAAAAGGCTTAACGGGAAGAAAATAGAGCCGTCCAAACAGGTTAAGAAAGTTTACCGCGGTGGTTATTGAGATTCTTGTTTTCCCAGTGTTACCATCAAGCAGCTCAACTAGTAGTGAAACTCTAAAGGTTAGATGCTTATCGTCCTCGCCCATTACGTACTCATTCTCAGTTTTAGCATAAAGCACAAAGAGTCCCAGCCTTTGCCCTACCTCATAACTTTCGGGTCGCTGTGGCTCCTGCTCATTGGCAAACTGTTTCATGGTTTTAAGTCCAAACACGCCCACAATCCTATCGCGAAGCGACATTAAATGGTCTGCCCACTTGGGACCGCTATTCATGAAAAGGTGTAAAACTTTTGCAACATCAACATGCTGATTGGGGTCGGTAATAACGGCCTGAAAACTATCGACATAGCTAAACTGCTCACCCTTTTTCTGAAGTAGAGAGTTGAAAGGAATTTGATGCGTTTTTGTTATCATTTTTGAATTTTATTAATACTATAAACCAATACCATTATGCATTTCAAAGATAACGTGAATGAAATTAACAAAGTATATAAATGAGATTTTTAACAGTTTAGCCAAACAACAAATAAAAAAGCCTTGGTGGTAGCCAAGGCTTTACGATGCTATAAAAAATGTTTATAAAAGGATTACCCCTCAATCATCTTATTAACCTTTGGTTGAATAATCCATACACCAACAGGATAAAACCAGATTAGGAAGAATTCGCCTGCAAAATCGGAGAAAGTAACCTCACGCTGTAACTCTACTGTTTTAACAGTTTTTGCTGCAAAGTAAAGGGTGTAGAAAATGCAAAACATGGAGAATAGATGAAGTGGAACAACTAGCGCAAATATTGCTCCAAACACTCCCACACTCGGCTCAGCTCCCGAACTAGCAAGACCGCTAACACTTGTAGTAATAAAAAACAGGAATAGAAAAATGTAAACAACTGGTATTATAAAGAACACCTGGAATTTTGTAACCTTCATTTTAACATGGGGCGGAACTTTACTCTGTAAACCTACGGCCATAGACCAAATCCACCCCCATAAAACCACAACAAATAGAAAAATAATAAATGGGAAAAATTTAAAATAACCCATAATAAAGCTGGGGTCGGGATTTGATTGCGATAACATACTCGACATCATAACCCCCATTAAAATGAATTGCACCCCAAAAGGTAATACAAATGACAAAAGAAAGAGGTGCCAGTGCTTTGCCTTCAAAAAAAGATTGGTAATCATTACTTCCTGTTTTTAGTTTTTAATTAACTAATAATTTGACCTAAAGTAAAACATATTATAGCAAAACCCAATAAAGCAATGGAATATATTAGCATTCGGTTTGCCTTTTTGCTCAAACAATCCAACTTGTTATTTATAGGAATAGGAAGCGATGTTGAAATATATTTAGACCGCTCTTTAAGCCCAGAGAATCCAATATTAACATAATCGGCAAATTTTGCACTCATTCACCTTCACTCAAATCCTGTTATACACCTTCTTCGATTGTGTTTCGCCCGTAACGGGGTTTTTAGTGAGGACGTTAACCACAAGAGTTTTGCCCCCATTGGTAAGTGAATAGGTTTGCTCCACAGCAAAATCGGTGGGAACGCCCTTTAGCTTCTGGGTATCAACCACAACTATTTTAAGCTGAGTTCCACTATTTATCCAAGTGGCGGTTTTGCGAGTGGTTCCTATACTGCTAGTAGTAACCTCTTCCATACCATTGGTGTTGTAAACATCGGCTGAGGTTGACCAGTCGGGGTTACCAGCACTTTTGTAAATCTCGGAGAACGATACGGTTGCAGCGGTTTGCTCAACCACTAGGATAATTGTGCCATCGTAAGCAATATCGGTTGCCGATAGCTGGCTGCTATCCCTATTGAACTGCCAACTCCCGGCAAGGTTAGCCGTACTTTGCGCCGCAGCGCAATAAACCATAAGTAGCAATGGCAAAATTAGCAGCACCGCCAATTTATGCTCTAGTTTACGCGTTAATTTCATGGCCTATGGGTTTTGGGATGTGTAATAACAACCCGCGAAAGTTAGCGTTTACGCAACTCGAAGTCAATAGGCTAGAGCAATATGTTGATTAGCGATAATAAAGTAGAACTAAGCTTAACATGGGCTAAAATATTTTAATATATCACTCTATTTTGTTCGCCAAATTTTATACTTCTATTTCCATTCCTGTATGGATTTGATGAATTTTGTTTCCTAAAATTTTCTTTAAATAATTAAATGCATATTCCCCTGTGCAATGACCTGTATAAAGCAGTATATCCCTGTTTACAAAATACTCGGCAAATCTATTTAATGATATTTCATCCTCTGTCTGCTTAAACATTGAATTACAAAAATGAAATCCTCCAACATATGAACGAATTCTTTTATTAGGAAAGGCTTCCAAAACGGTTTCAATCGAATTTATTACACCGCTATGAGAACAAGAATTGAATAAAACAAGCGCATTATTATCTTCAATCACTAATATACCCTCGTGAAGAAAAGTATCGCGCTCCCTAGCTCCATTAATTTTACTGTATAACGATTTGTTTAGCGAAGGCTTAGGATAATCATTAACTCTGTTTCTTATAAAGTAGGCGGAAGAATTAATCTGAAAATCAGCAGATAATGAAACAACGCGTTCTCTGGTTTTATTACTACACTTTAAACCTATAGGATAATCAAACAGATTGGCTATTCTTGTGTAGTACTTCCCATTCTTGTCTCCAAACAAGTAGATGTTTGCAATACTATTCTCGTTGCAAAAGCTATCTAAGCCACCCGTATGGTCAATATGATTGTGCGATAGTACCAACGTTTTTATTGAGGCAATATCAACGCTTAACTCTTTTGAATTGAATATAAACTTACTATCGGGTCCAACATCTAGAAGTATCGACTGGTTCCCATGTTCAATAAATAATGAAAGTCCATGCTTTTCTTTGAATTTGCTGCTCCGTTTAGTGTTCTCAAGTAATACTTTTATGCTGACCATGTGAATACAGATTTTGATTGGTTCCGTTTGCCTTCGTAATTGCATAGCGATTTTTATCCTTGCACACAACGTTCCCAGGTTAAAAACAGCAAGGAGCTATTCCCAACAAATCTGCACACGGTAAAAACTTGGCTAAAAGTAATAATTATTGCTTTTCACAAAGTTCTTTCAACTTATCAAGCGCTTTGGGGTAGGTCTGGTTCATATAATCTAAAAAGTCCTCAATAGTATCTAAATCAACGGTAACGGTTGTGATTCCATTGTTTTCTTCGAAAGTATAGTTTTCAAATCCGTTTGCCCATTTTTCCACTTCTGGTCCCTCTGTAATCTCCTTATCAGCCTTTAAAAGGCCATAATGCTGAATAGAAACAAGTTGATTGGTAATATTCTCTACTATTTTGGAAACCATACCTCCCTTTTCTCCATTTTCATCTACTCCAATAAATAGGATTTTGCTTCCCTTTTCCCAACTTCCCTCATAAGTTGATGTTGGGTTAAACAACGAAGTCCACTGCTCATAGGTAGATTTACTCTTGATGCCAAGCATAAAACCATAAACCTTGTTAGCAGGAGCATTAATGCTTACTCTGAATTGCAACTTTTTCATAACATTAGCATTTAAGTAAATTAATTATTCGAGTTGCTATTTCCCATCCTACTTAGCAACCGCTTAACGTACCAATAACGACCAGCGGCTTATTCCATGTTAAACCTATACCAAGTTACAAAGAAATCGTATATGCATGGTTAGTACCAGAGGGTGTTACTACGTGTTGTGTAACCGTTTTTTAGGACGGGGCACACTTGCCGCTAACAGTAAATTGTATGAGTAGTGGTAGATTGCGTGGCACTTCCCTGTCAAACCGCTACGCAGTTTGAGCGGGCTACAAACCTTCATATTTACCACATCGCCTGCCATTACTTACACAAAATATTGTGCTTTAGTGCTTTATTTGTCAATCTTCTTTTGGTTTTCGAGATAAACATCGTCCGCAAGTTTTTTTAATGCCTTCAAAGAATCTTTTTTGTCTAAAATTTCCAGTTGATAAACAGCCATTTCTCTCAATTGCATGAATCTTTCTGTTTTTTCAATTCCTTTTTTAATCAATTCTGCATTTAGGCTTTCAATATTGGATAGTACTGCTAATTCATTTATGCTTGCAAAGTCTCTAATATTTAAATCCTTTTTTGCTTGTTCTGGGTTCAAGTCTCGCCAGTCTTTAGCTGTGCAATTAAACAATGCAACGTTCAATAAATCTGCTTCCTCGGCATAAATTAACCATTCTTTGTCCTTCGTGTAATTTTTCTCTGGCACAATGTGTTTCTGAACTGCGTCAGTTTGTATATGATAATTTGCTTTACTTAAAATTCGTTTAACATTCCATTCAAGATTATATTGGTTGCTTTCAATTTCCTTATAACGCTGGTATTCTTTTATTAGGTAAAGTTTAAAAGTAGGGCTAATTGCTGCACCGAATTCAAACGCAATGTCTCTATGTGCATAAGTTCCACCATACCGACCAGATTTTGAAATTATTCCAATCGCGCCTGTTTTTTCCGCCCATTGTTTTGGACTTAATACAAAAGTTGGCAATCCAGCTTCCATTTTAAAGTGGTCAAATTCGACTACATTAAAGTCTGGATTATACATTGTCTCCCACGTTCCAAGAAATTCAATAGTAGTTCGAGTCCTTATCCAGTTTTTGATTACATCAGCGGCTCTGTTATCACCTTCTTTTGCTTTTGCCATATCAGTAAGGCAGATGTAATCCTCTTCCTCTATTTTTGTAATCGAGACTATTGCATTTTTTATATCAATCGTATTTATTTTATTCATAATCAAATATTTCCAAAGTGGTCAAAATCGACCACATTAACATTCTAATTTATCCAAATGTACATTTTTTGGTTCTGATAATGAAATTCTGTTCTATTGATTGCAGGAACTCTCCCAGATTGAAGCAAAACGGATGGCGGTATTAACCGTAGCCCTGTTTTTATTTGTTACCATTTGCTTTGATTTGGTTAGTTTTCAACAGTTTACCGAGATTCTGATTTTGATATAATACCGCATTTTCCTAGTTTTGGGATATAAAAGTATGGCAAATTTCATGGTACATGTTTTGGCGAACAACCATAGAAATCTGCCATACAAAGATTGAATGTATAACCAAAAATTGCTTTTCAGTTATGTCTCACAAAGTTAGCACAGCAATCGTGCTTTTCAAAAAACGGCAGAAGAAAAATGGTAAGTATCCGGCAAAGCTCCGTTTGACGCACGATAGGAAACAGATGTACTATAACATCGACACCAAAGACCGGGTGTATGAGTTCACCGACGAGGAGTTCGAGAAAATCACCTCTCCCAAACCAAGAGGCGAGTACAAGGAGATTCAGATTGAGTTTTCGTTGATAGAGGAAAAAGCCCAAAAGATTATCAAGTCCATGAGGGATTTTTCATTTGACCGATTCAAGACCCACATCGGCATCACCGGAAGTGATATGAAAAACGTCTATCACTATCTGGACATCAAAACCAAAGCTTTTGAAAAGAACGGCTATGGGGATAAAACCGCAAAGCCCATGAAAAAGGCTTTACAGCAATTCTTCAAAAGGGAAAAAAATCTGGAATTTAAAGAAATCACTACTACAAAGCTCCGGGAACTGGAGCAATACATGCGAAACAAAGGTATTAAGCCAACCACATATCACCGATACATAGATTCCCTTAAAAGCGTCTTCTTTATGGCACTGAGGGAAAACATGATTTCAATGGATGTGTTCCCCTTTGGCCGGGAAAAGGACAAATATCTGGCTCCCCGTGTTGTGACCGTTAAACGGGCGTTGAAACTCAACGAGATTGAGAAAATCTACAATTACCAGCCCGAACCATTTTCACACGAAGACGAGGCTAAAGACTACTGGATGTTCACCTACCTTTGCAACGGCATCAACATGGTGGATTTGTGCAACCTGAAGTACAAGGATATTGGAACGGACTTCATCTCCTTCATCCGGAGAAAGACAGAGCATTCCTCCGCCATTAAACGTCCCATTACCATCCCCATCACCGATGACATTAGGGCAATCATCGAGAAACGTGGAAACAAGGATAAATCACCAGACAATTACGTCTTCCCGGTGATTACCGATGACCTGAGCCACAAGCAAAAGGTGTATAAGATTGCATGGAGGGTGCGCAAGACCAATGTCCACATGGGCAAAATTGGCAAAAAGGTGGGTGTGGATAAGCACATCACCACCTACACCGCCCGGCACAGTTTTGCCACCATATTGAAACGCTCCGGCGTGTCCACCGAGTTCATCAGCGAGAGCTTAGGCCATAAAGATGTGACCATCACGGAGACCTACCTTGATAGTTTTGAAAACGACCACAAAAAGGAAATTGCCAAACACCTGACGGCATTCAAGAAATAAAACTGAAAGGCTTCCACGTAAAAAACGGAAGCCTTTCTTTTTCAATCCCTTTCTGTTTTGCCCTGTCCATCGGCCATTGATACGAATAAAAGTTATTAACAAAGCCAAAAAAAGTGCGACTGAGTTACGCCAATTCACCGCCGTTAGAACTATAATCATAAGTGAATATTTTAACATTTCAAAAAAGAAATTAAGCTTATGAATCAAAGAGAAATGACAACAGAGAATTTTGAGAGGGATAGCCTTACAGCATTTGAGAAGATGCTGCAAGGCTACAAAAAAGCGAAGCAATCATTGGTGTGGGAATCGAACATGGATGACCTGATTGAGAGAATGACCCATCTGCCAACGGCTCCGTTCCCCACCGAATTGATGAAACTTTTCGATTACAACTATTTGGTATTATCCGAAGACATCAGCACCCTTATCCAAAAAGCCCTGCAAATGCGTGAACAGATGCAGCACACGCAGCGATTTGTCCACATCGAGGAGAAATACTACTCGCTGCCCTTTTTGCCCAAGAACACCTTCCTGAAGAAACTGAAAGTCTTTAACAATGAAGGCGAACTGTGCTACCAACAGATGGGCAAGCTATACATCCGCTTTAACAAGTTGCTAATTTGGGTTCTTCCCGGAAGAAAGTCATTTTCCTTCCACGACATCTTCACCTTCAAGCAGAAATCCATACAGCTCCGTGATTTAGAAATCTACTATTACTCCCCTTTTCTGGATTTGACCACGACAGACCCCCAATGCTACTACGACTTCTTTTGCGACTACTACGGCAAAACCCAATTCCTCAAATATTTCAACACCAAGGACATTATCAGCTTTGCCCTCGATAGCTCATTTGACAACACCCTGCACAACACACCCAAGGCACTGGAGGAAATCCTTAAACTCACCAGCTCCCAGCAAGTACTTTGGGCATACTTCCTGTTCCGGCTCATGGGCATGAAACTCAGGCTGCATATTGATGCGGCCATGATGACACGATTCCTGCTAATTGTGAACCGGAATGACCTTGAGGACTACAAAAAATCCTATTTCTACAAATTGGTATCCAAAGCTCCGTTCGTGAAAGAGGACAAAAAACTGTTGGCCGATTTGGAGACCATCCGGCTCCATTTCCAAAAGAGCAAATTGCCCACCGGGGACATCGACAAAGAGATACTGAATTTGATTACCAATTAGCAATTTCAAAGGCCAATTACCATTTATTGCTATTTGGTGCAGTTTTCATTATCCGACACTTTTCAGGAAAAACGGGTTTTGAGGCTCAAAAGACCAATTGTATAAATCACAATATCAAAAGGATATGATTTTTCTTTAAAATATCGGACAGTCCGACGACGGAAATTACTGCATTGGTGACTTAAAATTGTCCCAGAATTTGGTTCAAAAAACACATCAAATATGGACGAACAAAAGAACATCAATGCAGCGGCTTTAAGGAACCTTGAACTACTCAACAAACAGGTAGCGGAACTTCTTCAGGTGCAACGTAAGGCGGTTTCAGGTTACGACTACCTAAACGCAAATGAGCTGGCCGATTTATTAGGCGAAAGTATCAAGACAATTTATGCAAGGGTGCATAACAGACAAATCCCCTTTTACAAGCCGGGTGGAAAGATTCTGCTTTTCAAACTGGACGAAATACGGGAGTGGATAAAATCCGGTCG
>DHVO01000255.1 GCA_002412705.1 Bacteroidales bacterium UBA5206
CTTAATGAATTTCTTTTCAAGGGATTAAAAGGGAATGCCGTGTAAATCGGCAACAGTTCCCGCTGCTGTAAGCTTCGTAAACCGAATGAGCATCCCTGCCACTGTTCTGCTGCTTATCAGAATGGGAAGGCGCTCACAAGGGAAGCAAGTCAGAAGACCTGCCATTATCTGCCTATTTCCAATGCTTTCGGGACAAAAGCAAGTGACTAAGATTACCTTTCTCACTAAATCATCACCCCCGAATCCGTTTAAGGCAGTTTTACTGCTCTTTCCAACAGAGAGGTAAGGGGATTGGTCTGCCATAACGAAACCCCTTACCCGCTGCTGGATGGAAAAATAAGTTGGTATGTTGGGTTCATCAATCAGAATAAAAAGTGCATTACTACTACTGCTTGTGCTTCCTTTTGCTGGGATGGCGCAGGTTAGCCTTAATGATACCATTCAGCTTGAGAATGTAACCATTAGGCGCACAGCGCAGGTTAGGGGGAACGTAAGTGGCTTAAAGGCCGTGCGGCTTGATTCTCTTGCGCTTGTCTCCAAAACAAGTCAGAGCTTTGCCGAGATGTTGCAGGAGAACACACCAATATTTATAAAAACGGCTAGCCGGGGCTCTGTGGCAACTGCTTCGTTTAGGGGAACCGCGGCATCGCACACGCAGGTGTTCTGGAACGGGTTGTTGCTTAACTCTCCGCTGACAGGACAGGTAGATTTTTCCATAATCCCAGTTTTTATTGTTGATGATGTTAGCCTACACTTTGGGCAGGCATCGCTTGCGCTGGGCTCTGGCGGGTTGGGTGGCGCGGTTAACATGTCCAGTCGTCCCGAGTGGGATAAGAAACGCAGCCTAAGCCTATACCAATCGGTAGGTAGTTTTGGCTCCTATACCACCGCGCTTAGCGCAGGCTACCAGGTGGCAAAAGGGCTGATGCTGCGTACCAGGGTGTATAACGATGTGGCCGAGAATGACTACACTTACAAGAACATCGCCTCGTTAGAGGATACTCTGGTTACCCAGCGTAACGCCGATTACACTAAGCGAGGAGTATTTCAGGAACTGTACTACAGGCCCAATGGCAGCCATACGCTATCGGCAAAATTCTGGTATCAGGATTTTGATAGGGGAATTCCTAAGCTTATGCTTACCATGTCGCAGGTGGAGCAGAGCCGACAGAATGATATCAATCTAAACGGTGTTGTGGAGTGGAGCTACTTTGGCAGTGGGTTAACAAGCCGTGTTACGGCGGGCTATAGCCACCAAAGCATAGACTATTTTCTGAACAAACAGGGTGAAGAGGGGTGGAACCAAATTGTTGATGCCTATTCTCAAACCTACATGTACTCGCTTAACGGGGAGGTGGGTGTAAAGGTGAACCGCTGGGCCTCTATAAACATTGCAGCCAATATGCTTTATAGCGGTATCAACTCAAAGGAGCTGATTTTGCAGAATAGGCTTGATATTAACCGCACTCAGTACTCATCATACCTAAATTTTACATTAACGCCTGTTGAGCGGCTAAGTGTGAATGTTACCTCACGTTTTGATGCTATCCCTAGTGAGGGTAGTTACACGTTGCTTCCATCGGTTGCTGCGCAGTATCGGTTGCTTAGCCATCAAAACCTTCACATAAATGCTTCTGTTGGGCGCAACCATCACGAGCCCAAGTTGACCGATAAGTACTGGTTGCCCGGCGGAAACCCAGACCTAAAACCAGAGGATGGCCTGATGATTGAGGGCGGTGTAGAGTACGAAAAGTCAATGGGGGAGACTTTTCTTAAGATAGGGGTAAATGCGTTTAGGTCCGATATTCAGGATTGGATAATGTGGTTGCCTCACCTTAAAGGCTACTGGGTTGCCCAAAATGTTGATAGGGTGATTAGTAAGGGGCTTGAGACGAATGCACTTATATCCTTTCCCTTGGGAGCATTCACCCTAAAAACAAAGTTGGCGTATTCCTATACTCCTACGGGTTTTGTTGAGGTGGGAAGGCTAATTAGCCAAGAGTCGGTTGGTAAGCAGCTGCCATTTATTCCAAAGCACTCCACATCGGTAGTATCAATGGTTAAGTATAAGTCCTTTTACTTTATGCATAACTTTACGCACTACTCAAGGCGCTACACAACAGCAAGCAATAATCCAGATGTGTCGCGACCACTGGCGGTGTACTTTATGAATAGCCTAACGGCGGGGTATCAATTTACAGCATTTAAAAGTAACTTCTCAATTCAGGCTAAGGTCGATAACCTGCTAAACGAGAGTTATGTATCGGTGCTTTGGAGCGGAATGCCGGGTAGGAACTATATGCTTACTGTTAAGGTGGAGATATAGGAAGAGGAGGAAGTGGAAGGCATGTGAGGGAGAGAAGGAAGTGATTAATTCACGGGAGTATCGGAATTCATTACTGTGGTTAACATCTAACCCCGCCCTTCAGGGTGGGGTAGGGATGCTTTTTCGTAGAAGGGCTTTAGCCATGACTCTTTTATCCGTGGCTAATTCGTGAAGCAGGTTGTCAGGGCTAAAGCCCTGTGGAACTGGGGTTGTTTTGCCCGCCCTAAAGGACGGGGTTATTGGAATACATAAGAATACAGAGGCGAAGAGAGTTGAAGGTATCGCAGGGTTTATAGGTTTGTATTTGTTTTGTGAAATCGGATAAAGATTAGTACGATGCGTTAACAGCTAACCCCGCCCTTTAGGGTGGGGTAGGGATGCTCTATTGCAGAAAGGCTTTAGCCATGACTCTTTTAGCCGTGGTTAATTCGTGAAGCAGGTTGTCAGGGCTAAAGTCCTGTGGAATCGGGTTGTTTTGCCCTGCCCTAAAGGACGGGGTTGTTGGAATACATAAGAATACGGAAACGAAGAGAGGTGAAGGTATCGCAGGGTTTATAGATTCTAAACACTAGCCACCAAACACTAAACACTTCCCCATAAAAAACACATTAGCAATGAGAGCACCATTTTTTCTGCTTGTAGTAGTTCTAGGCCTAACGTCTTGCATGGATGAGGAAAGGCTTGTTACACCGGTGGATTTATACGCACAGCGGGGCGTTTTTGTGGTTAATGAGGGGAACTATCAGTATGGTAACGCCAGCTTAAGCTTTTACAACTCCGATACGCGCGAGGTAACTAACAACATTTTTTTGCGTGCAAACGGAATCCCCTTGGGCGATGTGGCGCAATCGATGGCTATAAGACAGGGGAAAATATATGTGGTAATAAATAATTCGGGTGTTGTAAGGGTGCTAAACTCCAATACTCTTGCGCTTGAAAAATCCATAGAAGGGCTAACCTCACCGCGGCATATACTCTTTGAAAACGAAGAGCGAGCCTACATATCCGACCTTTACGCTAGGGGCATACACATTGTAAACCCATCCACAGGAAAGAAAACGGGCTTTATACAAGCGGGCACTAAGTCGATGCCGTTTTACCAGCATCCAACCGAAAATTTGGTGCGCATTGGCGATAGGCTGTACACCAACTGCTGGTCGTACGACCGCAAGGTTCTGGTTATTGACCCCATGGCCGAGAAGGTTGTGGATTCCATTGAGGTTGGCCTGCAACCCCTTTGGATGATTGCCGACCGCCAAGGTAAGCTCTGGACCATAACCGATGGCGGTTTTGTTGGGAACCCCGCTGGCAACGAGAAGCCTAAACTTGTGCGCATTAACCCCGCATCAAACTCAATAGAAAAGGAGTTTGTTTTTGATGATATTAACGCTCAGGTTGGTCATATTACGCTAAGCGCAACGGGCGATAGCATCCTCTTTATCAGCAACGATATTTACAAGATGAGCGTGGATGCAACCTCGCTTCCCACCGAGCCATTTATCCCCAAAAAGAGGCGAACCTATAGAGCTATTGCTGTTGACCCGCGAACCTATGAGGTTTACGTTACCGATGCAACCGACTTTATCAACTCGGGCTACCTCTTTAGGTTTACCCCTAATGGCGATGTTGTTGATAGCGTTAAGGTTGGCGTAACCCCAACGGGTATTAGCTTTTTCTAAACTCCTGCGGCGGGTTCTTCAAATCTTCAGAATAAGATAACATAGGCTTTACGCAGCAGCGCTGCAATGTGGGTAACATTGCAGCAAATTACCTGTTGCCATGAAGCTAAATCACATCTCGGTGCAAAAGTTGCTAATGTTTACAGCCGTTGGTCTTACGGCTCTACTGGTTAGCATCGGTTTTATCACAAACTACTACTTACAACGCTCATTCTCGCAGTATGCCTTGCTAAGCGAGGTTGACAGGGTGGCCATGCTTGGCCAGCAAATACGTAAAGCCGAGAAGGATTTCCTGCTGATAGAAACCATAAACCCCGAGTTTTACCGTACAGGGAAGAGCGAGTACATAGCCCTTTTCGATTCTTTGGCCAGAAGCATCGATAGCAGCTTGGTGCGCCTCAGCGAAGTGGACGCAAACCTATCAACAGCCGATATTAAAGCGGTGGAGTTATCGTTTGCCCAGTATAAGAAGCAGTTTGCACAGCTTACTGCGCTTACCCGCGCCAAGGGCTTTAAGGATTTTGGTATCGAGGGTGATTTTAGAAGTGCAATTCACAGCGTTGAACAGGAGCTTGAGCAGCGAAACGACTATAAACTTACCGTTTACATGCTCACCCTTAGGCGCCATGAGAAGGATTACCTTTTACGCAAGGAGCTGCGCTACCGCGATAAGTTTACCGATGTTAACGCCAAGCTTATTAGGGTTCTTTCGGATGGCTCGCGCAATACAAAGCTAATAGAGCTGCTAAAGCGGTACGAGTCCCTTTTCTATCTGCTCATTGATAAGGATATTGCCATTGGTTTAACGGGTAGCGGAGGTGTGCTTGCTGATATAAATCAGGTATCGGAGAGCATGGAGAATGGGCTGGATGCCATTCATACCGAGGTTTACAACATGTCGAAGGCCGCCATACAGAATGCTGTGGTAGCCCTTTTTGTGGCCATAATTGTGCTCTCGGTAATTGCGGTGGCACTTATACTACGCATATCAAGCCATATAGTGCGTTCCATACATAAATTACAGCGCTACATCCTAAAACTAGGACAGGGCGAGCTGCCAGAGGCTATTGCCATTGATGGCTCAAATGAGATAACCCAAATGGCCGATGCCGTGAATATCCTTACCAATAACCTAAAACGCACGCAAACCTTTGCCATTGAGGTAGGTAACGGCAACTTTGAGTCGGAGGTAAACGTGTTTAATAATCAGGGCGATTTGGGCGGTGCGCTAATAGAGATGCGAGCTAAGCTGCTTCAGGTGGCACAGGAGCGGGAACAGGCGCGCCTGGCCGATTCGCAGCGCCTATGGGTTAATGAGGGGCTAGCCCTTTTTGCCCAGTTGCTAAGGGGCAACGGGGAGCATAGCTTGCAGGAGCTGTCGTTTCTTATTGTTAAGAACATGGTTAAGTACACAGGCTCAAATCAGGGAGCGCTTTTTTTGGTTGATGATGAGGATAGTAGTACCATTAACCTGGTATCGGCCTTTGCATACGACAGGCGCAAGTACTTTAAAAAGAGCATGCACATCCGCGAGGGATTGGTGGGTGTGTGCGTTCTAGAGGCCGAAACCACGCTTATTACCGATATCCCCGAAGGGTATCTGCAAATAACATCGGGCCTGGGTCAGGCTAGCCCCAATTGCCTTTTGCTGGTTCCGCTAAAAACATCCGATAGCAAGGTTTATGGAGTGGTTGAGATAGCCTCGTTCAACGTTCTTGAGCCATACCAAATCGATTTTCTTGAGCGGGTGGCTGAGAATGTGGCATCAACCATACAAATGGTAAAAGTGAATGAGCGCACCGCGCAGCTGCTGGAGCAAACCCAATCGCAAGCAGAGATTTTGGCCGCGCAGGAAGAGGAGATGCGCCAGAATCTAGAGGAGTTACAAGCCACACAGGAGTCGCTGTCGCAGCGTGAGCTGGAGCTACGCAATGACCTTGTTGCTAAGGATGAGGAGATTGAGCAGCTAAGGCGTGAACTGGTTTTGGGTGCCAACAGTAGGTATAAGCATAGCCAATGGCTAGAGGGGTTGCTTGTGGCCATTGAGGGGGCTTTCCTTTTTGCAGAGCTTAACGCTGAGGGTGTGGTGGAAAGGAGCAATAACCTTTTTGCTGAGGCGTGGTTTGCCAAGGATGCATCTGAAATATCAATATTTGATGGTTCTATTCCTGAACGCATTGATGAAAATAGGATGGATTGGGAGCGAATTGTTAAAGGCGAAGCGTATATAGGTTCAATAAGCAGGGTAAGCAGTAATGGGAGAACAGTATCATTTTACTGTAGCGTGACTCCATTTTTTGAGGGTGGAGCAAAACTCCAGAAGGTTGTGTTTATTGGGATTCCCATTTCCGATAAGATGAATCACAATCAAATGGATTTGGGCAAATGGGTGCGCGATTTTAATCAGGAGCACCTTGCTGAGTATAGCGATGTGTGCTTATCATAAAAAAGAGCCGCCTCTTGGCACAGAGGCGGCTCACCCGGCATTAATACTGCTAAACTAAAACCATGGAAGCAAAGCAAATAAAAAAACGGCCGGGTTTTTTGAAAACAACCGAAAACTACGGACCCGTGCTGGAAAGCCATAGACTTTTTGTTCCAGCACAATTGCAAAGGAAATAAGTTTTTTGATATTACCTAACACAAAAAAAGTGGATATAGGAAATTTCTATATGTATGAAACCTCTTTGCCTATTTTGGGTTCTTGTGATTTGTTTGTGGTTATAAATTAGCACAATCGCATCAACGCCGTTTTGCGCATTAAACTTCTTGGGTGCATCGCAATCTCATCAACAGGAAACATCATCTTCCCCAGCATTACAAATCTGCTAAAATTACCAAGCATGAGATTCGCATTCTGTTTCGCCTATTTACTGCTAGTATCGGTTGGTGCCATTGCACAAACAGCATCGCTATCCGATACCATAAGACTCGATGAGGTTGTTGTAACCGGAACCAAAGTGGGCGTTGCGCGTAGTCAGGTTCCCTTTACTGTATCAACAATTAGCCGTTCAACCATTGAGCATAGCGGAGAATCGGCTTTGCTCCCATTGCTTTCGCGAACTGTTCCTGGTATTTTTATTACCGAGAGGGGTGTTACCGGATTTGGTGTAGCAAACGGTTCAGCTGGTTCAATCAGCATTAGAGGTATTGGAGGAAGTCCTAACACGCAGGTTCTGGTGCTAATCAATGGGAATCCGCAGTTTGCTGGGCTTATGGGGCATCCCCTTCCCGATGCTTACCGCGCAACCGATATTGAGCGGGTTGAGATTATTCGTGGTCCAGCATCGGTTTTGTATGGCACTAACGCAATGGGTGGTGTAATTAACATCATTACCCGTCAAAGAGCAATGGATGGATTTGAGCTGAATGCAAGAGCCACATACGGTTCTTTTAACACCCAAAAATACGCTTTAAGCGGCGGGTATCGCAAGAATAAGCTTAGCCTTTTTGGATCTGTTAACTACGATAAAACCGATGGTCACAGGGATACTTCATCGTTCAATATCACCAACACGTACATTAAAGGAGCCTATAGTATAAACTCGTGGGCAACGGTAAACGCAGATGCTGCTCTGGCTCTTTTTGATGCGCAGGACCCTGGTGGAATAAGTGCACTTAAGGCGGGTTATGCTATTGATATTATGCGTGGAAACGCTAGCCTATCATTCCTAAATAGCTTTGAGAAGGCTAAGGGGTCTATTCATGGTTTCTACAATTTTGGTGAGCACGATATTACCGATGGCTTTCACTCCACAGATTATAGTGCTGGGGTTATTGCCTACCAATCGCTAATGCTTTTACTAGGCAATACCCTAACCATAGGAACTGAGGCTAAGCGCTACGGTGGCTTTGCCGAGAATGTAATTCGCTCCATGCAAATTGGCGATACATCGGTTGTTGAAATGGCCGCTTATGGATTGGTGCAGCAAGTATTAGCCAAGGTGCTAACCCTAAACGCTGGTTTTAGAGTGGAGCACCACAACGTGTATGGCTGGGAGCCGGTACCTACTGTTGGCTTTGCTTGGCAGGTTTGGGATAACACCACGCTGAAGGGATCGTACGCAAAGGGCTTTAGAAGCCCAACAATTAGGGAGTTGTACCTATTTCCTCCTGCTAATGAGGACTTGAAGCCTGAGCGTTCGCAGAATTTTGAGGTGGGGGTAATGAGCTCCTTGTGGAACGGAAAGTTACACACAGAGGTTTCAATGTTTAGAACCGATGCCGATAATCTTATTAAAGTGGTTCAGCAGGGTTCGGTAAGGATGAACATGAATACCGGGGAGTTTTCCAGCAAAGGGTTGGAGCTATCCCTAAAGGCCTTTCCCGTGGAGAAGCTAATGCTTATGGCAAACTACACGTACACAAATCTTTCTGATGCGGTTATTGCCATGCCCGAGCAGCTGATTAACCTAAAGGCATCGTACACGCTAAACAAGTTTACCTTGGCTGCGGGCTCGCAGTGGGTGCAGAATCTATATACACGGGTAATGCCAACACCTGTTAGCGAGGATTACCTGATTTTTGACGCCTCTGTAACCTATCGATATTCAAAGTGGTTGGAACTTTACGTAAAAGCCGATAATCTGCTTGATGAGAATTACTCCATTAACTACGATTACCCAATGCCTGGCTTTACAGCATTTGTTGGGCTAAACTTTAAACTTGAAGGGAAATAGAACTGTGCATCTACAATAAAAAACGGGGAGTTTTATACTCCCCGTTTTTAGTTTGTTCTATTGCTTTTTTACTTCAAGGTTACAGTAAACATGTGTATTGTCAAAATCGAAAACCTTGATGTAGTATGTTCCCGGTGATAATGACATAATAATACAACCATACAAGTCAACATAATCGTCGTTTTCTGCTATTTGAGAGTAAGAACTATTATACAGAACAACTCTTGTATCGCAGGCTTGAAGGTAGAAACTTGTTTTTATTTCGTATGTATTAGAAGAGGTAATCGTAAGTTCTATATAGTCAGTCGATGGAGCAGCTAAGTCAATGTTAGTATTAATAATAGAACCCGTAATAGTAATATTAACTGTTGCAGTAGCATAACCTCCGTTTCCATCACTTATGGTGTAAGTAAAAGAGTCACTTCCTACGAATCCTGCGTTTGGTGTGTATCTATAGCTATCTCCTTCCTTAGAGACAGTTCCGTTGGAAGGATTAGTATTACTCTCTAATCCAATTGTATCACCTTCTTTGTCTGTGTCATTATTTATTACGTCGATTAGAATTGTTGCAGTGTTTTCAACGGTTGCGTTGTCATCCACCGCCACAGGCGCATCGTTCACTGGATTTACGGTAATGTTTACAGTAGCCGTAGCGGTGCCGCCGTTGCCATCGGAGATGGTGTAGGTGAAGCTGTCGCTGCCGAAGAAGTCGGCGTTCGGGGTGTACCTGTAGCTGTCGCCCTCCTGGGAAACGGTGCCGTTGGATGGGTTGGTGAAGCCAGTCGGGGTAACGGTATCGCCCTCCTTGTCGGTGTCGTTGGCAACGATGTCGATGAGCACGGTGGCGTCCTCGTTCACGGTTGCGTT
>DHVO01000169.1 GCA_002412705.1 Bacteroidales bacterium UBA5206
CTTACTCCCAGCGAGTTTACAAAACAGTCTCAACTAAATGAGACCTCAACAAAGTAATCAAATAGGTAAAATGAGACCTCAAAAAGAAAGGTAAGTCGTTTGCGCACAAACCATAGATTTCTTTTGCATCAGAAAAAAACACAAAACAGATGCAAAAGAACTACTTGGTTACATTGTTAACCTCACTTTTAGTAATAGGAGCTTGCAGCAATAAAACAACCACTAGCAACAGCTCTAGGCTCCAAATTAGGTACAGAGTACAAGCAGGTGCCAACAAGGGAGGCATTACCGAAAACACCAACCTTAAGCTAGTTGAAGGGGCAAGCATTGATGCATATTCTGGAGCAACAAGAACTGGGGTAAATATTGGTGCACATGCAGTTATCCCTCTAAAAAGGAACTCCATTGAAACTGGCTTGGATTACATGTATAACAACCAAACCTTTACCTACAGCGATGTAACCAATGGTTATGAGGGCACTAGAAAAGTAAACCTTTCTCAGATAATGTTGCCTGTTACATACAGCATTCCCCTGTTTAGAAAACGTTTAGAGGGTGGACTTTTTCAAGTCAAATTGGGGTATCTTGCACAGGTTAATATTTATGGAATTAAGAGCAGCAACGCAACCCTACCCAAGTATAGTACCAAATCGTTTACCAATGGGTTTACTGTAGGCATTTCATCAACCCCCATTACTCTGGGAAGCGGATTAAAACTTGGTTTTTATATTGATGGCTATAGAGGAACGCAGGCTTACGAAGATTTTTACAACAGAACCGAGTTTGAAACCGCAGGAACATCGTTTATGAAATACGGAATTATTCTAGAGTTTTAAGTACAAATAAACAGGAACGCAATACCTAAGGCCATGAAAACAGCAGTAATTTATGCATCATCGCACGGAACAACCGAAAAGGTTGCAACCCAAATTGCCAACGAGCTGCCCAATACCGATACCATTAACCTAAAAAAGCAGTCAAAAATTGACCTCGATATGTACACGCATATCGTTATTGGTGGCTCAATTCATGCAGGGAAAATTCAAAATGAGGTTAAAACATTTTGCCAAAACAATATGATTAAGCTTCTTGAAAAGCATATTGGGCTCTTTATTTGCGCCATGAATGAGCCCGACTACGATACAGAGCTTAAGAATGCCTTTCCTGAGCTACTTATGAATCACGCCAAAACAAAAAAAGTTGTAGGTGGTGAGTTCCTTCTAGAAAAAATGAATTTTATTGAGAAGTTTCTGGTTAAGAAAATAGCGGGAGTAACTGAATCCCAATCAAAAATAAACAACGAGAAGATACATGAGCTTATTGCCGAAATATCGCAATAACTAGAAATGGGTAAAACTACTTTAATACCACGCAGCTTCATGAAACCACTCCATCTAACAACAATAGCAATGATACTATTTAGCTCTTGCACATCGGTAAAATCGACCTACACAAACGAGGTTGAACAGGAAATAAGGGTAAATGCAGTGGAATTGGCAAAAGTAATAACCGAGGTGGATATTGCGCATTTGCCCACGCCTGTACAGAATCACCTTCGCGCCTGCGGATTCATAAACAAGCCAATGCCGCTTAATGGTAGAATTACATGGGCTAATGTTCAGTTTAAGATGAGCCCAGAAAAGCAGTGGATTCACATTAAGTGCCTTCAGTTTAACTCGGTAAAACAACCGGCTCGCTTTGCCTACCTCTATGCGCCAAAGCTTGGTGTTAACATTTTTGTAGGCAGAGACAAGTACCAGAATGGCGAGGGCAACATGCTAATAAAGCTACTGGGAATACTTACACTACAAAATGTTAAGGGAAAGGAGATGGACGAATCATCCCTTGTAACAATCCTATCCGAAGCGCTTTTTGTTCCTGGCTACGCACTGCAACCATACATTAAATGGGAACCAGTAGATTCAACGTCGGCTAAAGCATCTATAGAGTACAATGGGATTAGCGTAAGTGGTACCTATTTCTTTAACAGCCAGGGGCTGTTTGATAGATTTGAGTCTAACGACCGTAATATGCAAGACAAGGACTCTAGCATAAAAGTAAAATGGAGCGTAACTGTTGATTACTACAAAAAAAATGGTGATTATACCATTCCTGGCTATGCTAAAGCTACGTGGCATTTACCCGCAGGAGATTACGAGTATTTTAAGGGAGAAGTAGCTAGCATTACTTTTAACGAGCAACCTATAGCCAAACCTTAAAGCATCTTGAAATAAAGCACCTATCAATGTTACCATAAATACCATGGAATTAGTTCTAAAGCCATGCAGTAAACACAGCAACAATGAAACAGAGAATAATTGTAATAGCAACCATACTGTTGATTTTGGTATTGGGTTTAGCCGAAGGAATTGCATCCAACATTACCAATGTCACAGAAATTAATGTGCTTATTGTTGTGGGGACAAAGGCTGGATCTACCAGAGAAACTGCCGACTCAATTGCTAAAGCACTTATTAACAATGGGTGCAGTGTTGATATTTGCACACCAACAGAGCCAATCAACCTAAAAAAATACCAAGGGGTAATTATTGGAAGCGCAATTAGAATGGGGCAGATACTTCCTGATATTAAGAAATTTGCACAAAACAATAGTGCAGAACTTAGCAAGATACCAACCTCCATTTACATACTATGCACTACGCTAAAACATGATACTCCAGAAAATAGAGCTACAGCACAAACCTACATCAATCCACTAAAAGAATATGTAAGTCCAGTAAGCATTGGTCTTTTTGCGGGAAAAATGGACTATAGTAAGCTAAAGTTCTTTGCACGATTTGCTGCAAAAAGAATGGTAAAGGAGCCAGAGGGGGACTATAGAGACTGGCCGCAAATACACAATTTTGCTAATAATTACTACAGGTTAGTTATCGAATCCCATACTTAATCTGAAACTGCTCCCTATAGGTTAACCCAATGGGGATTGCAACGCCCCTAACCTTAACCTGATGTCGTTCAACAATATCGATATGCCTTAACGAGACAACAAACGACTTGTGAACCCGAACAAACATATCGGCAGGGAGCTGTTCCATCACTTCTTTCATGGTAAGTAGCGATAGTATTTTTCGATCGACAGTATGGAATGTCATGTAATTCCCCGCAGCCTCAACAAAAAGAATATCGCCAACCGAAACACGGAACAGCTGCGTTCCACTTTTGAGCAGAATAACTTGAGCCGCATCCTTTACAGCCTCAACTCCTAAATTGGTATCGTGGGTATTGCGTCCAATATCAATAGCCTTGTTAACCGCTCTAAGAAATCGCTCATACTTAATGGGCTTAAGTAGGTAGTCGATAGCATCGTACTCATAGCTCTCAACCCCATACTCTGAATAGGCGGTTGTGAACACAACCATAGGTTTACTCCTTAGCGATTTTAGCATTTGCAGCCCATTAAGCTCAGGCATATTAATATCGAGAAAAACCAAATCGACCGAGTTTACCATTAAAAACGAAAGCGCTTTTACTGGGTTAGAGAAAGCACCCTGCAGCTCTAGGTAAGGCGTTTTACTTATATATCCCGTAATTAGTTCCAGGGCAAAAGGCTCATCGTCAACAGCTATACACTTCATATTGTAAAAGAGGAGTTATACGTGGAGTTGTAAGTAAACACTATAATAACCATCCTGCTCTGCAATGGATAGCTTATGCTTGTTTGGATAAATTAAATGTAAGCGTTTTCTCACATTAGCCAAACCTATACCTGAAGTTTTAGATAAGGTATCGTTAACCTTTGA
>DHVO01000064.1 GCA_002412705.1 Bacteroidales bacterium UBA5206
AGCAGCGTGTGGCCATTGCCCGTGCTGTGGCAACCAACCCCAAGCTGATACTTGCCGATGAGCCTACAGGTAACCTCGACTCAAAGCATGGGCAGGAGGTTATGGAGCTGCTTACCGAGCTTAATCGCAGCGGTTCAACCATTGTTATGGTTACCCACTCGGAGCGCGATTCGGCCTATGCCCACAGGGTGATAAACCTGTTTGATGGGAAGGTAGTAGAGGAGTAGCATCACGGGACAATTAAAATACTTCAGGTTTTATTTAATGATTTAATAATCATATGACAAGGCTTTTTAAACTAGGATTAGTATCCCTACCGCTATTGCTAATGCTTTCGTGTAACGGTGGTCGGATAAAACCACCCGATAATTATACTGAACTGTTTGATGTGGAGGGCAAAACGGAGAAAACAAGCGCCTCAGAGCATCAAGATACAAGGGTAATCCCTTTTGACTCAATACCCAAAGGTGTTAAAGAATTTGGTGTGAGAGTCAGCGGAAACCCAGTTAATATTGATATTGCATCGATACTAAAGGTAAAGTCAAAGGTTACGCTATCACAAATAGCCTCGAGTGTAAGGTATAGGTTTATTACTATGCCCGATACGCTGCATGGAAAGGTTGGCGGTAAAGTTATAAATGCGCTAAGTCCAGAGTGTTATGTAAGTAATGTATATGGCCTTTTCTTTACTAACGAGGACGGTGTTGTGTGTGATACTATTTATAAAAATGAGATAGAGATAGGATTTCATAATGATGGTTATTACTACACAAATGCTGAGAGTGTAGTTAGCGGTTTGGGCTTTCATGACGATTGGTTGGTATACTCAATTGTAAACAGAGAGGATAAGAAAACATTGCAGTATATCACAAATGCTTCAACTCGTGAGGTTTCTTGTGTGCTTGAGAAGGATGGATTACACTCACGCAACATTTCCATTCCTTTCTCTAACGGGGAGTGGGCCGAGTTGTTTATGCGAGATTTAAGAGCTAGTGAAAATATGTTAGCCTTTTTTGGTCGGAGGGCCGATACCCTATCCCTTTTCAGAAGTTCAGTACTAGCTCCAAAAATTAAGGCACAGAGCTATGCTAATCCTGAATCGGACTATGCTTATTGGCTTAACAATGAGTTGTATATTAAGCAAGCCTATAACGATACTGTGTTTAAGCTAAAGGGGAAGAGCGTGCTGCAACCTGTATACGTATTGAATATGGGGGAGAAGAAGGCAACTGTAGAGCAGTGCTTTATAGGTAATGCTGAGGGCAAAATCCTTGTCGATAGCTGGGTTGAAACCAGTAAAGGTGCGTTTATCGCATTAACAAAGGGGCGTGATTACCCTAATGCTCGACGGGATGGATTGGTGAAGTTTCTGTACGCCTTCTATTTAAAGGCTGGCAATAGGATGTTCTCCTTGGATATTCCTGAAACAACAGTCCCCGAAGATGTCTTTATTCCCAATGATATTGATGGTGGATGCCCCATAAACCTTAGCTCCTTAATTAGTGACGATGGTTCGTACAATCAGGTGTATAGCTACAAGGGATTAAAGCGATTGGTAAGTTTCTCAACTTTTGGCTCTTTACCAAAGAGTAATCAGGATTTTCTTTTAGATATACTTAGCAAAATGAAGCCAAACCAACTATTTGTAGTATCGGTGCAATAGCGTACTAATTTAAAAGAGCAATTATGATTAAGCATTATATAGTAATGGCTTTACGCAATATTAAGCGGAGCCCTCTTTTTAGCCTTATAAACATTTTTGGTTTTACACTTGGTATAGCCGCCAGCCTTCTAATTTATAGCTGGGTGCGCGATGAGCTTACTGCCGATAGGTTTCATACCGACTATCAGAATATTTATAGGGTTACAACCCTTAATAAGGAGGATGGTAACTTTGTCTCTAAGGTTTCAGTTGCTGCAACGCTTCCAAGTAATCTTGTAAAAGATTTTCCTCAAATAGTTGATGCAACCTTTATTAACTTTTCTAGCTTTAAGAGGCCATACCTCTACAAGGGAGAATTACTGGAACTTAAAGAGGTGGGTACTAGCTCAAATTTTTTTCAGTTCTTCTCATTTCCCGTATTGTCGGGTTCAGCAGCCGATTACAAAAGCATTCCTAATGCGGCTGTGCTATCGGAGGCGGCTGCGCTTAAACTTTTTGGTTCGGGGAATGCCGTTGGCGAAGTACTTATTTGGCGGAATCATTGGGGTGAAATTCAAATTCCCTTCCGGGTAGTAGCTGTAGTACAAATACCTCATGCTTCTCACATTCAGTTTGATATTGCAGTGAATATGGAGTACTATATGAGGCAGGTTGGCAGCTACTACAACTATTTTGGAGCCGGAAAACATGTTGTAAAAGAGAGCTATGCGTATATAAAAACCGATTCCAAGAACTTTTTTACACACGAGTCTAGAAAGAAACTGTTTAACTACTTGTCGGATACCTTTGGTAGTAAGGAAAAGTTGCAGTTTGTTTCACTAAAAGATATTCATTTTGATTCCGAAACAAAAGCTTATCACGATGCACCTAAAGGTAATGCTGTAGCCATTGTGGTTTTCTCATTACTGGCCGTGGTAATTCTGCTAATGGCCGCATTTAACTTCATGGTGCTTACTACTGCACAGTCTATGCAGCGCAACGTTGAGGTTGGGGTTCGTAAATCCAGTGGTTCTGTGCGGGAGCAGCTGGTTATTCAGTTCTTTTTAGAGGCAATAGTGCAAATTGCTGTGGCGCTAGTGTTGGCTTTTATGGTGGCTCGTATCTCCTTGCCATGGATTAACGGCATAACAGGGCGTGCGCTTGTAATTAGTTTGGATTTTAGTACTATTATTGCAGTAGTTACTGCTTCTATTGTAATGGGGCTTATTGCTACCTCTTACCCTTCCATGTACCTTTCATCGCTAAGCTCTGTAGAGGCCATTCGTGGTGGTACAAAATTATCGGCAAAAAATAGGTTTGTGCAAGCAGTGGTTATTGTTCAGTTTGCAGCATCAATAGTGCTTATTGTGTTTAGTTTGGCCATAAATAGGCAAATGAGCTTTATTAGAAACTTCGACTTTGGGCTGAACAAGGAGAATGTGGTAACATTGAATACAGATCTTTGGTACGATGTGGATAAGTTTAAAGCGGAGATTCTGGAACATCCTGGCGTGGAGGCTGTTTCAATGACTTTTAAAACCCCTAATGATTTTTCCATTAGCCTTGATGATGACTATGGTTGGGATGGTGTTTCCGATCTAAAATCGAAGGGAGTTACAGTTGCTTATGTTGATGGGGATTTCGATAAGGTTTACCAGATTAAGATGGTTCAGGGTGAGTTCTTTAAGATTACTCAGGATAAGTATTGGAGTGGAGAGTATTCTAATCTTGGTAACCCAATTATGATAAACGAAAAGGCTCAGAAAGCGTTAGGCTTAGAAAACCCAATTGGGCATAGGTTAGGAACGTTTGTAATAACTGGTGTAGTAAAGGATTTTCATTTCAAGTCCTTAAATCATCCCATTACTCCACTAATTTTTAGGTACAATCCAGAGGCACTCACCTCAATTAATATTAGAATTAACGGGCATAATAGGAAAGCTGTGCTCGGTTACCTAAAAGAGGTTTACCAAAAGCACCGTCCTACTGGCGTTTTTTCCTACCAGTTTTTTGACGATAAGGTTGCACTACAGTACAAGGCTACCGAGCAGGAAGGGCGCGTGTTTATGTCAATTGCTTTTATCTCCATCCTAATAGCCTCATTGGGTGTTCTTGGGTTAGCCAGCTTCTCGGCACAGCGCAGGACCAAGGAGATTGGTATTCGCAAGGTTAACGGGGCTACTACCCGCGATGTTATAATCCTTTTGTCTAAGGGGTATGCTGCAAATCTATTGATTGCAGGTGTTTTGGCCATTCCCGTTTCTGTTATACTGCTTAACAGGTGGATATCGTCGTTTGCTTACCATGTGCGGCTAGGTTGGTGGATTTGGCTGCTGGCAATGGTAATTGTGTTTGTAGTGGCTATTGCCTCCGTTACCCTGATAACCTATAGAGCCGCTAAACGCAACCCTGTGGATAGCTTAAGGTATGAGTAGTGAGGCTTTGAGTGAAGGAAGCGGTTACGAGTTTTAAACTCTATGTATTTTAATGTTTTACATCTTACAATTGTTATGGTTACCCACTCGGAGCGCGATTCGGCCTATGCCCACAGGGTGATAAACCTGTTTGATGGGAAGGTAATAGAGGGCTTGTAGCATGTGGTAAGTTCTACAGCATGCTTTGTAGTAACCATATGTTGTGTTTGTATTTGACTTGTTTGTGTTTTTCGAAAATGTATAAGTATGATAAAGACTTTTATTGTTATTGCATTTCGTAATATCCAGCGTAATCCATTGTTTAGTTTTATTAATATCATAGGTTTTACATTTGGTATTACTGCTAGTTTGCTCATTTTTAGCTGGATTAAAGATGAACTGACCGCCGATAAGTTTCATGCCAATTACGAGCAAATTTATCGTGTTGCACGCACCGATTCTGCCAATGGGAATATGGTTAGAAAGGCCTTGGTCTCTGTGCCTTTAGCAGGTGCATTGAAACAGGATTACTCTTACGTTGAGGATGCAACATTTTTTAATAAAGGGTTTGGTATTAACTATTGTGTTGGAGACGATCATTATGAATTTGTTGATATTGGTACTGCCCCAAATTTCTTTTCCTTTTTCTCCTTTGAATGCGTAAGTGGCAAATTAAGCGCTTATGATTCTATTCCAAATGCAGCTGTAATTAGCCAGGCTTTATCGCAAAAGCTTTATGGCGATAGTTGTGCTATAGGAAAAGTAATTGAGTCTGGGTATCCATGGGTAGCAAAACGGAATCAGTATCAAGTTGTGGCTGTTGTAGCAGTCCCAAGTTCATCGCATATTCAGTTCGAGTTAGCCTATAAACTGGAACATTTGGCAAAAAGTGCCCGATTCTACGATATTTACTTTGGATCCTTTAATGTAAAGGAAAGCTATGCCTATGTGAAACTGGATAAAAGCAATGCCTCTAAAAACACGAAAACTCTTGATTGCGTGAATTTCTTCACGCATAAGTTAGGGGAGCAAACAAAAATTAGCTTAATCCCTTTGGGTGATATCCATTTCGATCTTGATACAATTAGCTATTTTGATGGTGTAAAGGGACGAAAATCAACAATCGTCACCTTCTTTATTCTTGCGCTGATTATACTACTTATGGCTGCCTTTAATTTTATGGTTTTAACCACGGTAAAGTCCATGCAGCGAAATATTGAGGTTGGTATGCGCAGGGCCAGTGGGTCGCTTAAATATCAGCTTGTTGTGCAGTTTATTAGTGAGGCTATAGTGCAAATTGCCATAGCAATGTTTCTGGGTTTTATTATAGCCCGATTAGCAATACCTTGGGTGAATGCTCTTACAGGAAAGAGCCTTGTTGTATCATTCGAACTAAGCTCTATTTTATTTATAATATTAATGTTAGTTGGGGTAAGTGTAATTGCTGCTGCATATCCAGCATTTTATCTTTCAAACATTAATATAACCAAAGCATTACGAGGGGGTGTTTTAGGTGGAAGAACTCGTTTTGTGCGATTTGTTGTGGTGTCACAATTTGTAACTGCCATAGTTCTAGTTGCTTTTACTATCACAATTAACAGACAGCTTAATTATGCTTTAACCTATCCGTTGGGATTCGATAGAGAAAATGTAATCACTTTTAATGCAATCCTTTGGCAGGATACCAAGCGTTTTGCTGATGAGTTAATGGTAAATCCCAATGTTAAGTTTCTTGCTACATCAACAGCTGCACCTAATATGATGGGCGATAAGATGTATGAGAATAAGTATGAGGATAAAGTGGAAGGTGTTGACCTTAGCCAGTTTGTAATAGCCTATGCCGATGCTGAATTTGCTAAAGTGTATGGTCTTAAAATGATTGAAGGAGAGTTTTTTAAAACAGATTATGATGCATTCTTTCGTCGCGATAGCTTTTTGTTAGGAGAGCCTATCGTAATTAATGAAACGGCACAACGGGTTTTGGGCATTCCTAATCCAATTGGTCATAGGCTGGGCGACTATATTATTACAGGAGTTGTTTCCAATTTTAATGTAGAGACAGTAAGTCATGCCATTAGGCCGTTGATGTTTAGGTTTAATCCAACAATGCAGAATCTTGTGAGCATAAAGTTGAGTGGATACGATACCAAAAACACGCTCGATTTTATTAGGGATACATACTTTAAGTATAGGCCTTCTGGAGCGTTTGATCCTGTCTTTGTAGAGGACTTAGTATTTAAACAGTATCGGGAGGAGAGAAATGAATTGGGAATCTTTATTGTTTTTGCATTTATTGCTATAGTAATTGCCGTTATGGGGGTTATTGGTTTGGCTGGATTTTCTGCACAACTTAGAACAAAGGAAATTGGAGTAAGGAAAGTGGTGGGAGCTTCTACAGGGAGCTTAATTGGTTTCCTTGTAAAGAGTTATGTTGTTATGATTATAGTTTCAGGGGTTATTGCATTGCCAATCTCTGTAATTCTTATTAATAGGTGGCTGTTAGAATATGCTTTTAGGGTTTCTTTTGTTTGGTGGCTTTTCCCTTTTACTGTGGTTCTTTTTTTGCTAGTAACTCTCGCCTCCGTTACCCTGATAACCTATAGAGCCGCTAAACGCAACCCTGTGGATAGCTTAAGGTACGAGTAGTAGAAAAGGTAAACCTTTTGATTTTATGCTACTCCTTGCTAACGAATCTTATACCTTGTTTTTCTTTAAGGTTTGGATTGTATTTCATTAGATAATTACGATTAAAAACTGCACCCCGTTTTGCTTTTGCAGAACGGGGTGAGTTTTTTTAGTGAAAATGGTTTCTCTTA
>DHVO01000087.1 GCA_002412705.1 Bacteroidales bacterium UBA5206
TGTTGAAAAAAACAATTAACCCAATTGTAAACCTAAAATTTGTTCTATGAAAAGACTATGCGTTTTCCTCGCAGGTCTTGTGCTTGTTGGTATAAGTTTTGCCCAAGCGCAGACGGTGCGGATTACCGGAACAGTTACTAGTTCCGAGGATGGGATGCCTATCCCAGGTGTGTCTGTAGTAGTTAAGGGTACCACTATTGGTGGTATTACCGATCCTGACGGTAAGTATGGCCTTAACGTTCCTTCCGATGCGCAAACACTTATTTACAGTTTCGTAGGTCTAAAAACACAAGAGGTAGCTATTGGCGGCCGTGCTATTATTGATGTAGTAATGGAGCCAGAAATGCTACAAGTGGAAGAAGTTGTTGTTACTGCATTGGGTATTACCCGTCAGAAAAAGGCATTAGGTTATGCCGTACAGGACGTAAAGGGTGATGAACTTAATAAGGCAGGACAAACCAACGTTCTTAATGCTCTAACAGGTAAGATTGCTGGTGTTCAAATTTCTGGAGCCTCAGGTAATACTGGTGGATCTGCAAAAATTCTTATCCGTGGTGTTGCTTCTGTTTCTGGTAGCAACGACCCTCTATTCATTATTGATGGTGTACCTGTAGACAACCAAAGTTTTAATACTACAACTGCTAACGCAGGGGGTGGTGGTTACGACTATGGTAACATGGCTCAAGATATCAACCCCGATGATATTGAGTCTATTTCTGTTCTTAAGGGTGCATCTGCTTCAGCGCTTTACGGGACACGTGCGTTGAACGGTGTTATTCTTATTACAACTAAGAAAGGAAAGCAAACCAAGGGTATTGGTGTTAGCGTTAGTAGTGGTGTCGCTTTTGATAAGGCAGCCTATTTCCCTAAGCACCAAAAACTATATGGTGGTGGTGTAACTATTTCTGATGCCGATGGTGGTGTGAATGGTTTTGCTACCGCAAATATTGGTGGTACAGATTATTTACTTGTTGACTATCAAACAGACGAATCTTGGGGGCCAAAGTACGATCCTAATATTATGGTTCTTAAGTGGAATGCATTCGACGCTTGGGATACTAAGAATTATCTAAATCCTACTCCTTGGGTTTATCCTAAAAATGACTTCGAATCATTTTTTGAAACTGGTGTAACCCTTACTAATAGCGTTTCTATTAATGGTAGTAACGAAACATCTTCTTTCCGTATGTCATACACAAATATGGATGTTGATGGTTATATGCCTGGTAACGAAATGAGCAAGAATGCGCTTGCATTTAGTGGGTCAAGCAAGGTTAGCAAGTACTTAGAGGCTTCTACAAATGTTAACTATGTTAGAACTTGGGCAAAGGGTCGTCCAGAAACTGGTTACGGAGATAAGAACCCAATTATGCGTATGCACCAATGGGGTCAGACATCTGTTGATTACAAAGAGATGAAGGCTTATAAGAATCCAGATGGAACACAAAGAACTTGGAATAGAATTGCTTGGAATAATCCAAAACCAAACTATTCTGATAACCCATACTGGAGTTCATATGAGAATGCACCAGAGGACTTGAGAAATCGTTTTTATGGTAATATTGGTTTAACAGGTATGATAACCGATTGGTTAAAGGCTCGTGGTAGGGTTAATATGGACCACTATGACTTTACCATTGAGGAAAAAAGTGCAATTGGTTCTCAAGCTTTACCATTCTACGATTTGCAGACTCGTGTATTCACCGAAATGAACTACGAGTTTATGTTGATGGCAGATAAGCGCTTTGGTGAAGATTTCACTGTTTCTGCGATGATCGGTGCAAACCGTATGGATCGTACTTATGATCGTACTGGTGGTTATACTCAAGGAGGTCTATTGCTTCGTAATTGGTACAACCTTCAAAACTCTGCAGTTCCTGCTGGTGTTTATAACAACTCTACTTGGAAGCGTATCAACAGTATTTTTGGTAGTGCAACAGTTGGTTACAAGAGTATGGTTTACTTAGACCTTACTTGGCGTGGTGACTGGGCATCAACTCTTCCTAAAGAAAATAACTTCTACAAGTATCCTAGTGTTACTACATCTTTCATTTTCACTGAACTACCTGCTCTTAAAGACCAAACTATTCTTCCTTTTGGTAAGATTCGTTTGAACTGGGCACGTGTTGGTGGTGATACAGATCCTTACCGTTTGGCCAGCGTTTATACTGCTAATGACAACTTTGGTACAAATCCAAATTACCAACTGCCAACAACTTTGAATAACTCAACACTTAAGCCAGAAGAAACTACTTCGTATGAGGCTGGTATTGAACTTAAGTTCTTCAATAATAGATTAGGCGTTGACTTTACCTATTATGACAACACTACTATTAACCAGATTATACCTGTACCAACATCGGCTACCACTGGTTACACCCAACAAGTAATTAATGCTGGTAAAGTAACTAATAAAGGTATTGAGTTGTTATTAACTGGTACTCCTGTTCAACTTAGCAATGGTTTCCGTTGGGACGTTACTTTGAACTTTGCTAAAAACAATAATAAGATTGTTGAACTTGCAGAAGGTGTTGATACCTACCGCTTAGCTTCGCTATTTGGTAATGAGGTTCATGCTGAGGCTGGTCAGAAGTATGGAACTATTCGTGGTTACAACTTCGTATCCGACGATAAGGGTAATATTTTAGTTGGAACAAACGGCCGTTATGTAAATGGTCCAGTAGAAACCGTTGGTAGCTATCTTCCAGATTGGAATGCTGGTTTAACTAACACCTTCTCTTACAAAGGCTTTGATATGTCTATTCAGATTGACATGCAACGCGGTGGCCAAATGTTCTCATTAACCAACATGTGGGGTATGTATTCTGGTATATTGGAGGAAACTGCAGCAGTTAACGCCAATGGTGTTAATATTCGCGAGGATGTAGCCGATGGAGGTGGCGTTCTTGTTGATGGTGTTTACGGTTATAAAGATGCTAACGGAAACGTAGTTTATACCGATGCTGCTGGTAATGTTGTAGATTCTCCTGTTAAAAATACCACCTATATAAGTGGTGAGCGTTGGGCATGGGATCACTATGCTCGTGCACGTGCTGCTCAAAATACTTTTGATACTGATTATGTTAAGCTACGTGAGATTCGCATTGGCTACTCTATTCCTGCCAAGTATACAGGTCCTTTCCGCAATGTGAAACTTTCTGCATACGGAAGAAACCTTGCTATTTGGGGTCGCGATAATGAACATTTTGACCCTGAGTATGTACATGGTTCTGGAAACGTTCAAGGTATTGAAGGTGGTGCTTTACCATCCTTAAGAACTTACGGTTTCAACCTAACCTTTGATTTTTAATCAAATTAAATGAACAAGATTATGAAAACACTATTTAGAATACTGTTCATTTCCTCTTTGATGGTACTTTTTGTTGTAGGTTGTACCGACAAATTTGAGGAGATAAACGAAGATCCCAACAATGCTGTTTCTGTTGAGTCAGGTTATATTCTAACCTATGCTCAGAAAAGCTTGATAGATAATCTTCGCGACGAGTGGTTTGGTGGTCGTGGAACTCAACTGCTTTGCCAGCACTGGTCTCAACGAAACTACCCAGATGAAGACCGTTATGCAATTCGTACTACCACAATTAACAATGCTTGGCGTGCCTTCTACAGGACTATAATGAACCTTGATAAAATTATTGAGCTCAATACTAATGAGGCAACTAAGAATGATGCTCTAGCATCTGGTCCTAATGAGCATCAAATTGCAGTTGCTAAGATCATGAAGGTTTGGATTATGAACATTATTACCGATACTTGGGGTAATGTTCCTTACACCGAAGCTTTCTTGGCTAATGCTAATCGTCAGCCTAAGTTCGATAGCCAACAGGACATTTACACTGCTATGATTGAAGAACTAAAAGAAGCTGCAACCCTAATTGATCCTGCTAATGGTGATTTAACTATTGGTGATATTATTTATGGTGGCGATGTAGCAAAGTGGGAAAAGTTTGCAAACTCTTTAAGACTTCGTATTGCATTACGTATGTCTAAGAGAAATGCAGCTCCATTAGCTGAAGTTGCTGCTCTACCTGCATCTAGTTTCTTTACTTCAAATGACGACAATGCAGTATTTAAGTATTTAACAGCCTCTCCTAACCAAGGTCCAATTTACGAAGCATTTTTTGTTAGCGCTCGTAATGACTTTACCATTACCAAACCTTTTGTTGAACTTCTTGCTGGTAGAAATGATGCTTTAAATGGAAAAACTAATCCTTTTGCTGGTATTTTCGACCCAAGATTAGCTATCTGGTCATATCCAACAAGTGGTGCAAACTACATTGGTATGCCATATGGTATGGACGACGCTCAAACAAAAGCATATGCACCTAACTGTCCTGATTATTCTGCAAACCCATCTATTGTTCATACTCCTGATTTTGGTTATGCTTTGATGGATTATGCTGAGGTTTGCTTTATTATGTCTGAAGTAAACTCTTGGGACCAAACGTGGTATCAGAATGGTATTCGCGCTTCTATGGAGTTTTGGGGTGTTGCAAATGCTGATATTACAGCTTATTTAGCTGCTGTACCAGCTGCTAATCAAGAAAATGTTCTTACTCAAAAGCATATTGCTCTTTACATGCAACCAGAGCAGGCTTGGTTTGAGTGGAGAAGAACCGGTTTCCCAAAAACCCTTATCAACCCAGGTGAAATTACACATGTAAGCGGTGGTAATAATATCATATTTACTCCGCTTGAAGGAAATGCAATTCCTCGTAGGATGTGGTATCCTGTTGAAGAACAGGGTGTTAATAAAGAGAATTACACTGCTGCTGTTGAGGCTCAAGGTCCTGATGCTCTTTCTACAAGAGTATGGTGGGATGTTCAGTAATCCTTAACGCTATAACTTTTAGAGAGCCATCTTGTGATGGCTCTCTTTTTTTATTTCCTTTGCATAAAAACAAACCTTGAAGAACGGTGTATTTTGGATAACAGGGCTCCCCTCTTCTGGTAAGACCTCTCTGGGGCTTGCTCTGCATGACTATTTAAACAAAAAGGGCATTCCATCTATTCTTATTGACGGCGATAAGCTGCGTGCAGGGCTGTGTAAGGATTTAGGCTACTCCGATGAGGATAGACTCGAAAATATAAGGCGGGCTGCCGAAATTGCTAAACTGGCTGCAGAAGCTGGCATTTGGGTTATTTGCTGCTTGGTGTCGCCTATGGAAAGAATGCGCCGTGCCGCTAAAGACATTATTAGCCCATTTGGTTTTTATGAGGTTTACCTTAACTGTCCCATAGAGATATGCTCCATGCGCGATGTTAAAGGGCTTTACCTGCTAGCAAGGGAAGGTAAACTTGCAAATCTAACAGGAATTAGCGCTCCATATGAAGTGCCTCAAAACCCCAATTTAACACTACAAACAGGAGAGGAGCCTTTTGATATGTCGCTGAGTATGCTTTGCCAGTGGGCAGATACTATTGTGAAGCGATAGAGAACTTTAATATATTACCCCCTCTGGTATCCTCTTTTTAAAGTTCCCCTCTACCATTCCTCGTCACTTTTTAAACTAAAAATGCTAACTTGCGGCTTATTTAAGCAAAAGTGTAGCATTTAAGAACCAGATTAATCTCAAATCATAAATATCGTTGCAAATGAAACGATTTTCTATTAACCATTTACGAGAGCTAGAGTCTGAGTCGATGTTCGTAATTCGCGAAGTTGCAGCTCAGTTTGAAAATCCCGTAATGCTTTTTAGCGGGGGCAAGGATTCGATTGTCATGTTTCATTTAGCCAGGAAAGCATTTGCCCCAGCACGTGTACCTTTTCCTTTAATGCATATTGATACTGGGCACAATTTTCAGGAAACAATAGACTTTCGCGATTGGCTTGTAGAAGAGTCTGGTGTTCAACTTGTTGTTAGATATGTGCAGGATTCCATCGATAAGGGGCGGGTTGTTGAGGAAACTGGTTACAACGCCAGCCGGAATAAGCTCCAAACCGTAACGTTACTAGATGGGATTGAGGAGCTAAAGTTCGATTGCGCAATGGGCGGTGGACGTCGTGATGAGGAGAAAGCTAGGGCTAAGGAACGTTTTTTCTCTCATCGTGATGAGTTTGGCCAGTGGGATCCAAAGAACCAGCGTCCTGAGCTATGGAACCTCTTTAATGGGAAAAAGAACATGGGTGAGCACTTCCGTGTTTTTCCTATTAGCAACTGGACAGAGATGGATGTATGGCAGTACATTCTTATGGAGAATATTGCTATTCCAAACTTATACTTCTCCCATGAACGTGAGGTTTTTGTGCGCGATGGTGTTCTTTATGCTAAAACGCCATTTATGCAACTTAAGGATAGCGAACAACCAGAAAAGCGCATTGTTAGGTTTAGAACCATTGGTGATGCAACATGTACTGGTGCCGTAGAGTCCTATGCATCGTCTATAGAGGAGATAATTCGTGAGGTTGCTGCAACCCGTGTAACCGAGAGGGGAAGCCGTGCCGACGACAAGCGCAGCGAAGCTGCAATGGAGGATAGGAAAATTGAGGGCTATTTTTAGTCACTTTGACCACTTTTATTACTCATTACTGTAAGTGAAAGAATATGCAAGAGACAATAAATATCGAAATGGATAGCAGCACTTACCTTGATATGGAATTACTGCGATTTACCACAGCAGGTAGTGTTGATGATGGTAAAAGCACTCTTATTGGCCGTTTATTGTTCGATTCAAAGGCCATATTTCAGGATCAGCTTGAGGCTATTGAGCGCGCAAGCATAAAAAAGGGGGAGGAGCACGTTAACCTTGCGCTACTTACCGATGGGTTACGGGCTGAGCGAGAACAAGGGATTACCATTGATGTGGCATACCGTTATTTCCATACCCCTAAGCGCAAGTTTATTATTGCCGATACTCCAGGTCATATACAGTACACTCGCAACATGGTTACTGGTGCGTCAACAGCAAATGCGGCTGTTATTCTTGTCGATGCTCGTCACGGTGTTATTGAGCAAACCATTCGTCATGCGTACATTGCATCTCTGCTTCGAATTCCCCATGTTATTGTTTGCGTAAACAAGATGGATTTGGTTGCCTTTGCCGAGGATACCTTCAACCGCATTCAGAAGCAGTTCATGGATTTCTCTGCTAACTTAGATATACAGGATGTTCGTTTTATCCCCATTAGCGCCCTGCTAGGCGATAATGTGGTGGATAGATCCAAAAATATGGATTGGTATCAAGGACCAACCCTTATGTACCTTTTGGAGAATTTATATATTTCCAACGATAATAACTTACTGGATGCCCGCTTCCCTGTACAGTACGTAATTCGTCCGCAAGTTACCGAGTACCACGATTATAGAGGTTATGCGGGTAGGGTTGCCAGCGGTACCTTTAAGGTTGGCGATAAGGTTAAGGTTTTGCCCAGTGGCTTTTCATCTACAATTAAGCAAATAGATTTTGGCAAGGAGTCAATAGAAAGTGCTTCGGCACCACAATCGGTAACAATGGTGCTTGAGGACGATTTAGATCTTAGCCGGGGTGGGATGATTATTCCTATTGAGAATGGTATTAACCAGAGTCAAGATATTGATGTGATGATTTGCTGGTTAAGCGAGAAGCCTATGGTTTTAGGAGGAAAGTATGCGCTTAAGCACACCACAAACGATTTACGGTGCTTGATAAAAGAAGTTAAGTATAAGGTTAATATTAATACCCTTGAAAAGGATTACGACGATAAGAGTATTGGCTTAAATGATATTGCATGCATTAGCCTGCGTACCACTAAACCTTTGTTCTTTGATGCTTATAGAAAGAACAGAATTACTGGTAGCCTTATAGTAATAGACGAGGCCACTAATATTACAGTTGGTGCAGGAATGATTCAGTAGAAATAGTTTTATTAGCATAGAAAAGCGGAGCATTAGCAATGGTGCTCCGCTTTGTTTCTATATCTTCCAAAAGTTCTTTGCTGCACAAATAATCTCAGCGTGGTCAAAAGCAAGGGGAGGTAGCTGCTCTATAGGAAACCAATCGGCCGATGCAGCATCGTCACCAGCCTTTAGCATGGGCTGATCTGTGAGCATCGTGGTAAATGCAATGGCAATATTTCTGTCTCGTGGATCTCTATTGGGTGTGTCAAATGCTTGTAACTGGGTGAGGTTAAAGCTTTTAAGTCCAGTTTCTTCAAGCAGCTCTCGTTGTGCAGCATCTATTAAGCGTTCATGCATTTCGGGGAAACCGCCTGGTAGGGCATAGCTGTTTTTAAAAGGCTCGTTAGCTCGTTCTATTAGTAGAACCTTGTATGATTCACTATTAGCATCCTTTAGAAAAGCCACAACATCAACAGTAACTAGCATCCTAGGATAGTCGTAAGTAAATTTAGGGCGGTTGCTATTACTCATTGTTGTCCTCTGAGTTATCGTCGAAATCTCTGTTGCGACGCTTTTCCCTAAAGTGGAGTGCAAGCCAAACTGCTGCGCCAATAATTATAAAGGCTATAAGAATTTGATGCTTTAACATAGCGGTTGTGTTTTCTTGTAAATGTACCAATTGGTGAAATTAATGTCAAGCCTTTACCACTCTTTTAATTACCCTAAGCTTATGGCTATAGCTATTGGTATCAACATTAAATATACCTTGCTGGTCCAGCTTATCTATACGAACATAGCCCGAGCTGTGAATAATGGTAAGTCCATCGGCAATTATACCTACATGTATTATTGCCCCCTCTTCATTATCGAAAAAGGCTAAATCTCCAGGAGCAGCCATGCTAGGGAAATCAATGGTTTCACCAATGCTAACTTGTTGGTAGGCATCTCTTGGCATAGTTATGCCAACCATTTTAAGAACAACCTGAACCAACCCAGAGCAGTCAATACCAAAAGCCGACCGTCCTCCCCAAAGATATGGAGTGTTTATGTATAGGCTGGCGAGCCTAATTATTTCATCCCTTACATTTTTAGTTCCATTTATGCATGGCAACTCACTAAGGGTGTACGATCTGTTTGCTATTGTAAAGGAATGATTTGCCGCAGAGTAGTTGTATAAATCGGAACCAGGGCTTAGCAGTATTGGGAATTTTTCTCCAGTTTTGGTTGCCCTAACTATATGGTTTGTAACAGTGTGTAGGCTAGAACTGGGTAGTTCTTCTAGTGCAGTAACCAGTTTTCTATCTATCCATCCCTCGTAGCTATCAAAGGTAGTATTTATTCGTAACCAGTTTTTGTAATCCTCCACAACCCTAAAGGTCTCTCCAAAAAGGAGTTGACTTACCATTTCGCTTCTATCGAAAGGCTCTCGTCTAAGTGGTACTATGCTTTGGCAGACCTGTCCTGTGTGCATTTTTCTTGTAAAGGTAATAAATTCAGTAGTTTGTAAGGCCAATCAATTCTCTAAAAATAGGGATTGCCCTTACAAATCTTAAATCTATATGTATGTGCATGGGCTTTTTTTGCATGTTCTACCAATCATTTAATTGTTACTTTTGTTGTAGTATTAATATCCACATGATTAACACGTATGAAAAAATTTTTCCGTTTTATCCAAATGTACTATAGGGGGATCTTTCGTGGGTTATACTTTGTTATGGCCATTGCCATAATCATGGTGTTTTTGCCTAGGGAAGGGAAGTTTAAGTACGAGTTTCAGAAAGGGAAACCCTGGATGCACGAAGATCTCTCGGCTCCATTCGATTTTCCAATTTATAAAACGGAAGCGGAACTTTTTGAGGAAAAGAATGCTATACTCCGAAATTTCAATCCCTTTTTTAAGCTGGATACAACCTCTTTATACCCCGCTTTGGTTCAGTTTAGAGCCGATTTTAAATCGGAATGGACTGCTTTTCAGCCTAAGCTTAGGGCAATTCAATCTCAATACAGGAGGGATGGCTTGGGTACAGTTGACTTACGCAAGCGCTATCTTGCCTATGCCGAGTCGTTAATATCGTTTGTTTACGAAAAGGGTATTTACGATCCTGCTGATTATAATCCTGTTGCTGGGGCTGCTAATCAGGAGATTTCTATCCTTGTAGAGAACCTGAAGTACGATACAGAGATTGGTGAAGTATTCTCTCAGCGTAAGGCACTAGAGTATGTGCTTGAGCGGCTCAACAAGAAAGCCGTTTCCGACGCTCCCGAAATGATGGCTTTTTGGCAGATGTTCGATTTTCAAAAATACATACAGCCTAATCTGCTTTACGATGAGCGTACTACTGAGCGAATAAAATCGGATTTGGTTTCCAACATCTCCCTTACAAAAGGGATGGTTCAGGCTGGAGATAGGATAATATCTAACTATGAAGTGGTGAATAGTGAGTCGTTTCGTATTCTTGAATCGCTGCGTAAAGAGTATGAGAGTAAGCTAGGGGCTACAGATACTCTGCTGGTTTTTTGGGGACAGGCACTTCTTGTTGGCATCCTGTTTCTTGTTCTTTACCTGTTCCTGCTAAATTTTAGGCCAGAGGTAATTCTCGACGATCGAAAAACGCTATTCATTCTGCTCCTAATTACGTTTATGGTTGTAGTATCGTCTCTGGTTCTCAAGAACAACCTTATAAGTATTTATGTTATCCCGTTTGCTATAATTCCCATTTTTGTTAGAGCCTTTTACGACTCTCGTTTAGCACTTTTCATCCTTTTGGTAACCACATTCCTTGTTGGCTTCTTTGTGCCCAATAGCTTTGAGTTTGTGTTTTTAAACTTTATTGCTGGAATAGTTGCAATTATTAGCCTTACAAACCTTTATAGGAGAGGGAAGTTGTTCCTGTCGGTTTCGTTGGTTCTTTTATCGTACTGGGTTGTTTACATAGGTATAGTGACAATACAAGAGGGAACTCCTCTAGCGCTAAATTGGTTAACACTAGTTTGGTTTGTTGGTAATGCCCTTTTACTGCTTGCTTCGTACCAACTGGTATTTGTTTTTGAGAAACTGTTTGGATTTCTATCTGATGCTACACTAATGGAACTCTCCGATACCAATCAGGATCTCCTTCGTAAACTTGCCGAAGTGGCGCCAGGTACCTTTCAGCATTCGCTTCAGGTGGCCAATTTGGCCGAGGCTGCAGTTTACAAAATTGGTGGAAACCCCTTACTTGTGAGGGCTGGTGCACTATATCATGATATTGGCAAAATGACTAATCCATTTTACTTTATTGAGAACCAGTCGCCAGACTTTAATCCACATCAGAATCTTGATTTTGAGGAGAGCGCATCTATTATTATTAAGCATGTTACAGAGGGGGTTCAAATGGCTAGAAAATACCGTTTACCTCAGCAGCTTATTGATTTTATTAGAACGCATCATGGCACAACCAAGGTTAAGTACTTTTATAGGCTATACAAGGAGAAATTTCCCGAGCTAACCATCGATGCTGAGAAGTTCACCTACCCAGGCCCTAGACCTTTCTCTAGGGAAACCGCTGTGCTTATGATGGCCGACTCTGTAGAAGCAGCTTCGCGGAGTCTAAAGCGAATAACCTATCAGAACATTGATGATTTAGTCGAGGGTATTATTAACCATCAGCAGGTAGAGGAGCAGTTTAACGATGCAAATATCACCTTTAAGGATATCACAACCATTAAAACCGTTTTCAAAAAGAAATTGCTGAATATTTACCATGCTCGCATCGAGTATCCCGAGGAGAAGAAGTAACTGAATGCGTCATAGCCAAGAAAAAAGGGAGGGTGTACAACATTTGTACACCCTCCCTTTTTTAATATTTACCCTGTGTTACTTTGCCCTATAACTTATTACCTAAGATCTATAACTTCAATCTTTTTCTTTCCAGGGCTAAAGGTAAATTGGTCGTCTTTAATATTAGTGTTGGAACGGAAGTTCTTTACCTGAATAATGTAATTGTTTCCATCCTTGCCTTGGTACTTAATGGTTTCTGGCTCAAGGTTCTTTTTGTTAAAGGTTAGCTTTATTATGGAGTAGGCTACCTTAAGGTCTATTGGGTAAAGATCCACCTCGTACAGCTGTTTATTCCTTTCGTACTTTTCGCCAATAAACTTAGATTTAAAATCCTTCTCGTAGCTGGAGAATATTTTTGTTGGATCATCAAGAAATCCTCCATCCAGAGATGTTGGAGTGGTAATGGTTACCTCTTTTGCCTCATCAATGTACTGCCATTTGGTAGTACCATCAAAGTAAACCTCCATTCCCATTAGCTTTAGGTAGTACTTTTTTCCTGAAACAACAATTTTCCCTTCGTGGCTGTCGGTTATATTCTCCTTAAGATTCTCTAGCGTGAAGGTGAACGTTGCTGTTAGGTTTTGTAGCGATTGCATTTTTTTGCTAAAGTCGCTTAGCACGTCCTTACCTAAAGGCGCATTCTGTGCAAAAACAGCATTACTTAAAAAAAACAGCGTTAAAACAAATGTAATTCTCTTCATATCTTCCTTGTTATGTTTAGCTTTGTGTGCTTATGTTGTTAAAAATATGCTCAAGCGATAGTTCATCGGTAATTAGCACTTGGCGTGCTTTGCTTCCTTCAAATGGGCCAACAATACCCGCAGCTTCTAGTTGATCAATAATCCTGCCAGCTCTGTTGTAGCCTATGGAGAACTTCCGTTGAATAAGGGACGTGGATCCCTGTTGGTTCATTACAACAAGGCGCGCAGCCTCCTCAAAAAGTTCATCTCTTTTTTTCAGGTCAACATCAAGAATGTCATCGTTGCTCCCTTCTGGTGTGAATTCGGGTAACATAAATGCTGTAGAGTACCCACGTTGGTTCCCAATGTAGTCGGTTATGCGTTCTATTTCGGGGGTGTCAACAAAAGCGCATTGCACACGAACCAAATCGCTTCCCGATGAAACAAGCATATCCCCACGTCCAATTAGCTGGTTTGCACCAGGGCTGTCAAGAATTGTTCGGGAATCAATCATTGATGATACCCTAAACGCAATTCGTGCTGGGAAGTTGGCTTTAATTACACCGGTAATAATATTGGTGGTTGGTCGCTGTGTTGCTATAATCAAGTGTATTCCAATTGCACGGGCAAGCTGGGCAAGTCTGGCAAGTGGTGTTTCCACTTCGCGTCCTGCTGTCATAATAAGATCCGCAAACTCATCAATTACCACAACGATGTAGGGGAGGAAACGGTGCCCCTTATTTGGGTTAAGCTTTCTTGAGGTGAACTTCTCATTGTACTCCTTAAGGTTTCGTACATGGGCTGCCTTTAGTAAATCGTAGCGTGCATCCATCTCTATACAAAGGGAGTTGAGAGTATATATAACCTTTTGGGTATCGGTAATTATGGCTTCCTCGGAATCGGGTAGTTTGGCTAGGAAGTGGCGCTCCAGCTTGCTGTAAAGGGTAAGTTCTACCTTTTTGGGGTCTATCATCACAAACTTAAGTTCCGATGGGTGCTTCTTATAAACCAGTGAGGTTATAATTGCGTTTAGTCCTACCGATTTACCCTGACCTGTAGCCCCTGCTACTAGAAGGTGAGGTAGCTTTGCTAAATCTAAAACATAGGTTTCGTTGGAAATGGTTTTACCAAGCGCAATAGCCAAGTCATTTTTAGCATCCTGAAACTTGGCCGACTTTAGTATTGAGTACATAGATACCACTTCGGGCTTTTGATTGGGTACTTCAATACCAATAGTTCCCTTACCTGGTATGGGGGCAATTATCCTAATACCAAGTGCTGCCAGACTAAGGGCAATATCGTCCTCAAGGTTCTTAATTTTGCTGATTCTTACCCCTGGTGCAGGTACTATTTCGTAAAGGGTTACTGTTGGACCAATTGTTGCCTTGATCTTGTCAATTTGAATCTTATAGTTAGCAAGGGTTTCAACAATTTTATTCTTGTTGCTAACCAACTCCTCGTTGGTAACCGGCACTTGTTGGTTCTTGTAATCTTCTAACAGTTCCAGTGGCGGTCTTTGATAACTAGATAGCTCTAGTGTGGGGTCGAAAAGATCTAGGTCGGCAAGTTCTTTTTGAGTGGCCTCTTCCTCTTGGTTGGCTTCAATGGTTAGCTCTATATCGTTTTCCGATTCGGGAGCAATGGTTATAATAGAGCTGTTTTCTTGATCTTTTTCTTCTTCTACCTCAGAAGCGGTAACCTCAAAGTCGTTTTCAATATCATCAAAGTTGAAGCTGTTTGGTGTGATTGAATCTTGATTTTGCTCTTCCTCATCCTCTTCAAACTTATTTTGCTCTGTTTTCACTAAGGGTTGCTGCTGAGGAATAAAAACGGTTTCAACCTCAATTTTACTCGGTTTTTGTGGTTCTTGAGCTTTTGGGATTACTGTTTCAGTGTTTATCTCCTCTTCATCAAAGAGCGCATCATCATCAGAGTTTGGATTTTTTGCGGTAAGACTTTTAACCGATCGGGCGTTCCAAGCAATAAAACTTTGAATCCAGAAGAGTGTGTTTTCATTTACATATATGCCATACGCTATAAGTGCCAATAGTAGAAGGAAGGCCGTACCAAGTTTACCAATTAGAGCGGTAAGCCATTGCGCTATAAAATGCCCATGAGCCCCTCCAGGACCACTACCAACAAATCCGTTAGCGGTTCCAAAAAGAAATGCCAATACAATGGAAAAAAGAACTATCCCCAAAATAACCTTAAAAATGGTTCTCCAGAAAGGTACTGGTTTGTAGTGGAGTAGCCTAAGCCCCCATAGTATGGGTATTACGGGTATTGCAAGAGCTGGTAAGCCAAACCAGCTACTCATAAATAGATCTGCAAAAAAAGCACCCAGTTTTCCGCCCCAGTTGCTAACCCTAATACTCGAACTGGAAAAAACATTTTGCCACTCAAAACTTTGGTCTTGGTGCCAAGTAAAAATGAATGAAAGGAGTGTGATAAAGAGATACAGTGAGAATAAAAGTAAGAATACACCAAAAATGAGCTTAACACGCTCGTCTTTGAAAAAACTTTTTTTTACCTCAGGCTCTTTCTTCTCTTTCTTGTCGTTGTTTTTATCTTCCTTCTTGGCCATTGCAGATACTATAATTATCGTGAATTCGTGTGGGCTTTATATTATCTGCAAAGTAAGATAAATATTCTGAGATAAGGAACTTTGAGTGGTTTTGACTTTACTGCATTAGCTCAAGTACGTTGTAAATTGTTTCTTTGTTAACTTCTTCGTATTCAGTTGGTATTACAAACTCGTTTAGCTTAACTTTTTCTTTTGAAATGTTAGCTGCATCGAGAGTCATTAGGTATTTGCCTACTTTTATTTTGAATTTAAGCATTAGCCCCTCTATGTCGGCAAAGGGTGTGTTTGCATTTGGTGCTACTATGCCCAAATCGTTGGTATAAATAATTTCAAACGATGTGTTTAGTGAATCTTGAAAGTGAGCAATGGCTTTTCTGCAGGTGTAACCGTTAAACTCAAATTCTTGGGCTTGCTTTTCAATATTTATTTGGGGCATTTGAGAAAAAAGGAGGTGCTCCTGTCCCTGTTTTTGCGGTTCTTTATAGAATAGCTTTTTGTTAAAAATTTTAACCAGAACTATATTGCTTTTTGTTTCGGTGCTTGATATGTACGTTAAGGCAATAGCACCAGAAAATCCCTCTATTCTGTTTAGAGATTGACCCTCTCTAAACTTAATTGTCATTAGGCTTGGTAATAGGTTTGTATTGTATTTAAGGTTAACACTATCGTTGTAGGTTATGTTATACTCAATTACACCTTCGGTGAAGTTGGCTCTTGGCGATGTTGTTTGGCAGCTGTAGCAAAATATAGTTATTACCACAAGAATGAGTACAAATATTTTTCTTTGCATATGCTGTCGGGTCAAGAATTAATGGGTGCATGTAAATTTAGCATAATTACTAATTACTTGTTTA
>DHVO01000058.1 GCA_002412705.1 Bacteroidales bacterium UBA5206
TTTAGTACATGACAAAAAATAAAAAATAACTCTAAAAATCAACAAAATAGCATGAAATAAATTTGGTTAAAAGACTGATATTCATTATATTAAAAGATTATTATCACATAATTCTTCTAATGATGAATACCAGTCTAAGCAGTAAAGATACATCCTTAATTTCGGTCTTACAAGAGCATTTTAGAGGCGAACTCAATCTGGCTAGGGTCAAGCTCATCGCTCTTTTTATAACGGCTCTATGCAAAATAAAGACAATTAATTATGATAGGCTAGCCTCCGCATTTGACACCAAGGTGGACAAGAGCAGCTCGTATCGACGGATTCAACGGTTTATGAAGGGGTTTAAGTTCCCCATGAGAATAGTTTCATCTTTGATATTCAGCCTATTGCCATGCCGAGATGATTTGGTATTAGTTTTAGATAGAACGAACTGGAAGTTTGGAAGGAAGAATATTAATATACTAATGCTCGGAATTAGCTACAAGAATGTTGCTTTCCCTCTGATGTTCAAAATGTTAGATAAGCGGGGGAATTCGGATATGCAGGAACGGATTGATCTAATTAAGCAGTATGGTGAGTGGTTTGGCATGCACACCATAGACTGCTTGCTAGCAGACCGAGAGTTCGTTGGTGACAAATGGTTGCAGTTTCTAAACGATTATGGCATTAGGTACTTCATCCGTATTAGAAATAATTTTAAGGTTTTCTCCTATCAGAAACAGGAATTCATTAATGCGTGCTGGCTGTTTAATCACCTGAAAGTGGGCGAGTTCTACCACTACCCTAGAATAGTAGAGCTACATGGTCAACGATGCTACCTCTCTGGAAGCAAAGCCATAGGGAAGGATGGCAAGCCGGAACTACTGATGATTGTTTCGTTTAACAAGCCCGAGCAGGGGATGATATACTACAAGCAACGGTGGCAAATTGAAACATTGTTCAGGGGGTTGAAAAGCAGCGGATTTAACATCGAAGACACACATGTTGCTGATCTTGAGAGGCTAGAAAAGCTTTTCTCTTTAGTAATGATTGCTTTTGTTTGGTGCTATAAGATTGGCGACTATATCGATGAAAACGTGAAAAAGATAGACATAAAAAAACATGGTCGTAGGGCTGTTAGCGTTTTCAAATGCGGGTTGGACTACTTGTCAAAAGTTCTCTTAACAGGATACAATAGCCTAGATTACAGTGTATTTAATTTTTTGTCATGTACTTAGATTGGCTTTATTAAATATATTGACACTAAACAATAAGAATAATATAATGTCGTATTTTGTTCAATAGTTCGTTAAACTTTAACATAAAAATCTGATTTTCAATAAAATAAGTGTTGAAAAATTAAGTTATGCCCCTGGTAATCAATATCTTAACGGATTAACCACAATCTGTTAAAGTCATGATCATCAGGGAACAAAAACCTTACAAAGCATTAATATACAGTATGATAGAGAAATTACCAAGAGTTAATTTATGGAGGAGAGAGTTTCTGGTGGAAACGCTCATCCTGTTTCTGTCTATCCGTGGTCGTATTAACTTCCTTCAGCTGGCAAGGTACGGAAAACGCAAAGAACAACGATACCGACAGCAATTTGAAAAGCGCTTTGACTTCTTATCCTTCAACAAGAAGCTCACCCTATCACAGGGTAGCGGGTACTGGTCCGGCGTGGCCAACCGGGCCCAATGGGGTTTGGAAATCGGTGGCATAGGGGCCATTGATATTGACAACCACACGGCATTTCACCTGGAAGCCGTGCAAACGCTGAATGACGATGGTCAAAAACTACCTGACTGGTACGCCGGGGTTATATCCGAACGCAAAGAGGCGCTGACCGCCATCTCCCGCTACTTGGTGGCCGACGCCTACTTCTCTAAGAAGGCCTTTGCCGACCAGATCATCGCATCGGGCATGCATTTGGTCAGCAGGCTCAGGGATGATGCGGATCTGAGATACCTCTGTAAAGAGCCACCCACGGGTAAAAAAGGCCGACCCAGAAAATACTCAGGGAAGATCATTATTGGCGACATCGATAAGGAATACTTCTCTTTCATATCCCAGGATGAAGAATCAACAGTATATGCTGCAGAGGTCTACGCCAAAGCATTAAAAAGGAGTATCATGCTGGTTCACGTTACATATCTTAAAGGCAGCGGAAAGCATGCCACCAAGCTCTACTTCTGTACGGATGCTGAAATGGCCCCCAATGATGTACTGCAATACTATCGCTGTCGCTTCCAAATTGAATTCCTTTACCGTGACGGGAAGCAGCATACGGGGCTGAACGACTGTCAGGCAAGAAGCGAAAATAAGCTTCACTTTCAGTTCAACGCCTCGCTCACATCCATTAACATAGCCAAGGCGATCCATTGGTTAAGCATCCCGAAAGAAAAACGGGGCGCGTTCTCAATGTCAGACGTTAAAATAATGAACCACAACATATTAATGCTAAATCGATTTATTGAAGTGTTCGGTATTTACCCACACGCTATCAAAAATCAGAACTATGTCAAAGAACTTATATTATACGGCACGATGGCCGCTTAAAACTTTAACGAACTATTGTTGTTGTTTGTTTGCAATAATTTGTGTACACTCACCTCCATTCGGCTCAGGTTTACCTGCAGTAGGTAAGCTGCGCCCGAGCCAATTGATTAAAAACAGGTTCCGCCTGCGCCCAACCAAGTCGTTGTTTTCTAACATTACTCACGGGTTGACTATCTGCTAAGCGGATAGTCAACCCGTGAGTAAGAGGGAAATCATTTATTTAAACTTGAATTAGGTTATTACCTGTCAGCTGCGGTTTAAATATTCACAATAAGGACGGTATACCCCCTCGCCGTTGCTGCAAAAGCCACTCTAGACGACTCTTGCGGTAACGAGGGTTCTCTCTTTAGCCTTTGTTTGGTGGTTATGGGTACGGTAAATTTCAGTATGTTTAAAAGCATACAGATAGGGGGGGGTAATTAATTATTTTTACTTAGATTTGTTACACGAAGTGATGAGATATAACTCCGGTTAGCGTTTCAACACATACCTTACAAAGAAATACAGTTAAAACTAAACACCCCTAATCCTGCCAAAGGCAAATAAACCCGGCAAGGGCAGGTAAACCTAAAACCAAAACCTATGACCCACACAAACAGACCCCAAACTTAAGCGGTATTCCCCGCCCCAAGTAAAATAGCAGAATAGATTTTCGGAAATTTAAAGCGCTATGGCTCGGAGTTGAGCCTTTGCGATGAAATATGGGCAAAAAGAAGGGGAAGCCACCTTGCCTCAACAGCCAGCGCTCCCCCTTCGCACGCCCCTAACC
>DHVO01000007.1 GCA_002412705.1 Bacteroidales bacterium UBA5206
GTAGGTGCGGCATCTTTGTTGGTTTTCGGTTAGAGTTACATGTGACGAGTTACTTGTTACTGTGGAATAATGTTGTTAGTGTATAGTGTTTAGGCTTGCATTCAAGTCTTAAATCTTTCTCATTTAACGTTTCACTTTTAACCTTTAACTTTTCACTTTTAACCTTTAACTTTTAACCTTTAACCTTTAACGCATTTCACATCACCCAAAAAAGCAAAACCCTCAGGACATAAGCCTTGAGGGTTTCTTCTTTATATCAAGCAAAAATCTACTTCTTTTTCTTTTTATCCTTTGCAGGTTCTTCCTTCACCTCCTCTTTCCAATATCCCTTGCGGGGTAGCAGGTGATTTAGGTTGGCAACACCATAAACAACAATAGCCGTTACTACTGATGTGTGCTCCTGATACTCTGGAATGCTCATGTTATACAGGTCGCGCTCGGTATGCCAAATCTCACCATAGCTAAAGTCGTACCCCTTAGGGTCGGCTGTGCCAAAGGTAATTGTGGGCACACCCTCAACAGCAAATGGGCCGCTATCGGTTCCCCAAGCCTCTTTGGGGCGGGTAACAGGGTCGCTTTGGCGAAGGGTGAACGGGAAATCGGGGTTAATGCCATTAAGCGGTTCGCAAATCTTCTTAAAATCGTCCATCATAGCAGCAGGCACGCTAAGGCTATTTGCTACTGTTGGGCCACCATCGCGGTTAAACATATTGGACACCTTATCCAGCTTATCGGCGTGACTCTTCACCCAGCCCTTTGAACCGTAAAGGCCAAACTCCTCACCTGCCCACAGGCAAACAAGAATTGTACGCTTAGGCTTTCCGCCTGCAGCCATAATTAAACGTGCAGCCTCCATAGCAGGTGTAACACCAGAGCCATCGTCAACGCCACCAGTGGCAACATCAAAGGCATCCAGATGTCCGCCCATAATCACGTACTCATCGGGGAATTCGGTACCAGGTATCACTCCTATTACGTTGTGATACTTAACAGGCCCCATTTTGAAATGGTTACGGATATCGAACTCAAGTTCAAACCGCTGACGCTCCTTGGCCATGCGCTCAATAATTGCATACTGATGCTCATCCAACTTAATATCTGGAACGGTTGGAAGCGTTTCAAAGGTCATGTTATGCACATTCTTCCTGTCATATAGCGCAGTAATTGGGTTTGGTGCCGATTGGATTATACCCAAAATTCCAGCCTCAACCATCTCCTTGTAGAATAGTGCAGGCTCCTCAATGTAGGGTAGCATCTCCTTCTCTGGCTTTCCTGTACCCCTGTTCTGCCAGTTCTCGCGGCGAATCTCATTATTCTTCTTCTCAATCTCCTCATTCTGCAGCATTATGGCAGCGCGCTTTACATCTGCATCAGCTGAAAAATCAATGGGCCAACCCGTGCTCTTGCCCGATATTAGAACCCAAGCTCCCTTTAGCTTGCCTTTCATGCGCTCAAACTGAGCCTTAGTTTTAGGCTCAATTACCACATGCCCCTTTTGCACTCCCTTTGTGCCCGATGTGTATGATGGTGTAGCAAAGTGAAGCACCATGCCATTATCGCTAAGCATCCTCCCAAACCAAGGACCACGGTTAAAACCAACGGGCAGCTCTCCTACCTCTTCCATCAAAACCTCCATGCCCCACTGCCTAAACTTATACGCAGCCCAGTTAGCGGCATTCTCATATGCATCGGAACCAATGGGTCTACCACCAATCCTATTGCTAAGCACATCAAGATGCTGCATGGTTTGGTTATCGGTTTTGGCAATCTCAATAATGCGCTCCACCACAGGGTCGGTTTGCGCTTTTAGCGCAAGGGAGAGCGAAAGGAAACTTGCTGCAACAAGCAGTATAAGGACTCTTTTCATAGGTTAGTGTATTGGGAAATAATATTCCATTAGAGCATTGGATGGAGAAAGGGTTTAATCGTGAGACGTTAGACACTAGATGTTACATGTTACAAGTTAGTTTGTAGTGTCTAGTGTCTAGTGTATTGTCATTTCACGTTTAACGTTTAACTTTTAACGTCTATCCTCAAACAGCTAAACAACATTATAATCCATACAATTTTAAACAATTGTAAAACACTAAACCAAAAACGCTGTTATATTCGGGCAGGAAAATTCATTTCAACACATAATACGATGAAAATAAAAGCCATGATAATATTCCTATCCATAGTTATACTGGTAAACACACTGGTTAACCTATACCTGTTCTACAGAACCAAACCGCTTGTTGGCTCGGCTAGCGACACGGTGATGTGGATTTTTAGAGCAGCCTTTTGGCTTGTTGCCTTTGCCTACGTTATTGGTAGATTTACCGAGCGAAGCGGCGCTATGGCCGTTGCCGAGACATTTATTAAAATGGGCTCGTGGTGGCTTGGCGCCATGCTTTACCTTACCCTCGGTTTTCTTTTGGTTGATATTCTTAGAGGGGTTAACGCGCTGTTCAACATCACCGATATTCTAAAGTTTAGCTGGCAAAGCCCAAAGGGACAAATGGCCTCCATTGGCGTTTATGCTGTTGCCCTTGTAATACTGGTTATTGGCTACTTTAATGCAAAGTACCCTGTGGTGAATACGCTCACCATAAACGTTAACAAACCCATTGAGGGTGGTAAGCAACGCATAGTGCTGCTATCGGATATCCACCTGGGTACAATGATTGCCAATGGCCGACTAGAGCGAATGGTACGTAAGGTTAACGAGCAAAACCCCGATGTTGTGCTTCTGGCTGGCGATGTGTTCGATGAGGATTTAGGCCCTGTAATTAGCAATAACATGGGCGATTTGCTAAAGAACCTAAAAGCCAAGTATGGCGTTTATGCCGTAACGGGTAACCACGAGTTTTTTGGGAATGTAAACGCAGCGCAGGCCTACCTTGAGCAGCATGGCATAACAGTGCTCCGCGATAGCATTGCAGCGCTACCCAACGGCTTCACCATTGTTGGTCGCGACGACCGGCAGGCCAACCACATGCTACCCCAACCGCGCAAATCGGTTGAACAACTTGTTGCTGGCGCAAACCAGAACACAGCGCTAATACTTATGGATCACCAGCCCTATCAGCTTGAAGAGGCTGTTAACAATGGCATCGACCTACAAGTATCGGGGCATACACACCATGGTCAAATGTGGCCCTTTGGTTACGTAACCAGCAAGATATTTGAGGTTAGCCGCGGGCATAAGCAGAAGGGCAATACCCACATTTACGTTTCAACGGGGTATGGAACCTGGGGGCCTCCCATCAGAACGGGCAACCGTCCAGAACTGGTTGTTATTGATATGATTAATAACTTATAACAATATACTTATTTCGATATTTAGAGGTGGGAGCATTAGCATGCTCCCATTTTTTATGCTATTTAGCAACACTGTATGCTCATTTAATTCTTCTATTATCTTTGTATAGGATTAGAAAATATTAAAAATGAGTTCATACGCTCTTTTCAAATCAAATGGAAAATCGTTAAAAAGGCTGGGACAAATAAACCGATTACTATACATAGCCCTATCGGCTGCGTTTCCTTCCATTACCTATATCATAGTATTCTCAAAGGGTTACCTAATGGCTATGCTACTAATTCTAGTATCAATAGCACTTATAGCAACTGTTGTTGCATGGTACCTGTTTACCAAGCATATAAAGCAAAATCTACAAGCAATAGGAACCATTAGCGTTGGAAAATCCAACCTAGTAAAGTCCATTGGCGATTTAAAAGAGCAGTACAGCTACGCCAATATAAAGCAGCTAAGCGTAAAGCCGCACTTGCGTAAAATAGTACGAGCAGCAGATAGCAACAAGAGCTTAACCTATTTGGTAACACTACAGTACGAAGATAAACCCAAAGAGCAGTTTGTAATAGCCAGTGAGGGCAACGAGTTGCCCAACCCCAACTTTATCAACAACATAAAGTGGATTCAGAAGTACCATAAATTGCAATTTTATACCGGAAAATAATTAGTCAACCCTTTATATGAAAACAAAAATCGCCTTTTCGCTTCTCATCATTCTTAGTCTAGCACTACAATCGTTTGCCATATCACAGCCAAACCACGATGATACCGATAGCCTAAAAATCAGGAAAAACCCTACAGTTGGCATAAAAACATACGCCAACGGAACAACCGATTATACGCTAAAGCACATAAACCTTATAGCGGCCCAAAACAACAATCCGTTCCATAGCAATATATGGGCAGCAGCAAACGCATCAAACTTCGCGCTGCGAGGCTACACCAGCTCCAATATTGGAGTAGCCTACAACGGGGTAATCCTAAACCTAAACGGCATTGCAGCGGAGAACTATCCGCTTTGGTCGGCCATAACCAATAGCGTTGCCAGCAGCTTTTACAAGGTTGATTTTGATGCCAACAGCAACCTACACAGCGGCATGATGGGCACATACAATCTAGGCCTTGCATCGCAAAAAGAGGGACAAACTGCTGTTGCATGGACTAGTGCCAACCACGTTTACCGTAATGCGCTACAGCTTGCCCACACCACGGGAACCTCCCCCAGCGGCTGGAACCTTACACTTAACGGCTCGGGCACTTGGGCTCAAAGCGGCTATGTAGATGGCGCTGCTCATAGCGAATGGAACTACTTTATGGAGGTAAATAAGCAGCTTGGGCTAAACCATAAGCTATCGGCTACAGTAATGGGGGCCTTTTTCCAGAATAAGCAAACCGACTATGCGCCACTGGAAGCGTTTAAGCTAACTGGCTCCAACTACTACAACCCAGCCTGGGGAAACAGCAATGGAAAGGAGCTAAACGCCAACCAGTTCACAAGCAATATGCCCATGGCTATTGTAAACCATAGCTGGAATGTGTCTAGCAAGCTAACTATAAGCACATCGGCGGCAATTGCCTATGGTTCGCAGGAAAGCCTCCAACTAGAGTGGAACGACGTATCTAGCCCAATGCCTACATTCTATAGGAATATGCCATTTTACTATTCCAGCTATCTCCACTCCGACTACTACACCCAAATTAAACAAATCTGGTCTAAAAAGCCACAGATTGATTGGGATTATATTTATCTATCAAACTCCAAAAATCTGTTTACCACTTACGATGCCGAAGGCGTACCAGGCAATACCGTTACTGCAAATAAAGCCCGTTACATTATATCGAATAATAATGTTGATGTTACCGATTTGCACCTTACATCCCATTTTACCTACGCCATTAACAGCAACACCACGCTAACAGGCGGATTCTATGCTCAGCATAAGCAGTGGGATGCATACAAAACCATGCACAGCCTTCTAAATGCCGATTACTACTTAGACAATCGCATTCACCCATACCTATTCACCCTAATACACAGCGACATTAGAATCCCCAACAACATAATTTACCAAGGCGAAACCTTTGGCTACAGCTACACTGCAACCACCAACATGTACCGTGGATTTGCTGGTATAGTGTACCAAACCAACGCCCTTAACCTTAAGCTAAACGGCAGCATTGGTTACAATACGCTACAACGCGAAGGTAAAATGGATAACCAAACACAGGGAAATAACTCCCTTGGTAAAAGCGCGCAAAAAGGATTTTTAGGCTATCAGGTTAATGCCAGTATGGGCTATGCAATACGTAACAACCATAAAGTTGAGCTAAGCGGATTCGCCCTTAACCAAGCGCCCAGCTTCTACAACCTATTCCCATTGGCACAGGTATCAAACCTAATGGGAAACAGCAGCGTTAGCAGCAGATACGGAATTAGCGCCTCGCATTCCCTACAGCTAAATCGACTAAAAACCTATTTAGCAGCCTACTACACGGCAATGCTTAACCAAACCCAAAACAGCATAAGGTTTAACGAGGAGGTTAACGTAATTGCAACAAGCTCGTTGAGCAACCTTAATCAGGTAAACATGGGAGTTGAAGCAGGCGTTGATTTTGATGTTAACCAATACCTAACCCTTAAGTTTGCTGGTAGCCACGGAAAGTACTACTATACCTCGCGCCCCACGCTAAATACCTACGCAAACATTTTTACTAGTGCAATAATTCAGAACCAAAAGGTTAACGCCGATAACTTTAGGGTTCCCAACGTACCACAAACACTGCTTAGTGGCGGTGTTGAGGTTAATATCCCCAAGGGATGGACTGCCAGCGTAAAGGCAAACTACTATGGCAATGCATATGCCGATTTCACCGCAGAATCGAGGCTGGAGAATAGCATTAACGACATTACTACTATTCCACTAAGCGAAATGGAAGCCTTCTTTAGCCAGCAAAAGCTGGACGATGGCTTTACTGTGGATGTTGCCCTTGGCAAATCGTGGCAGCTATTTAAGCAGAAAAGCAGGCTAAACCTCTACCTACAGGTTAACAACCTACTTAACAATCAGAATATTATGCTTACCGGGCGTGAGCAGTATGGTTTCACTGCCCATATCCGCGAAATGGCAGCCAACCAGTATCTATTTATGCTTGGGCGCAGCATGTTTGTTAACCTCGCCTTTAGCTTCTAACAAAAGTAAATGCCATGGTAACCATTAGGAAGTACAGCAAGCAGCACGATGAGGCCAAAGTAATGCAGCTAATTGCCAACGAGGATGGCTGGGACTACGCCAACAGCGATATGGCCGAGCATCCATGGTGCCTCTAGCCATGCCTGCCGGTTGCAAGTCCCCATCCATGGCTGAC
>DHVO01000065.1 GCA_002412705.1 Bacteroidales bacterium UBA5206
AGAGATAGCAAACATCGTATCAACCCTATTCGATATGCGCCCAGCTGCAATTGTTCGCCGGTTTGGGTTAAAGTACCCAATTTTTGGCGAGACTGCTGCTTATGGCCACTTTGGTCGCGACTACTATAAGCGTAAAGTAACGCTACTTTACAATGGTAAAGAGGAGGAGCGTGAGGTAGAGTTCTTTGCATGGGAAAAGCTCGATCATGTAGATAAGGTTAGGGCTGCTTTTGGATTATAGCAGTTTGCAATACATAAAAAAGAAAGGCTGGCAATTTTCGCCAGCCTTTCTTTTTAGGGTTATACTGTAGTTGCCTACTCCATCTCCATTTCACCAACAGCAACCTTCTCGTTGCTATTCTCAAGGGTTGCTTGGTATAGGAAACGCTTAATGCTTCGCTTTGGCGTTTTTTCAAACTCTTCTGGGTAAAGCTTAACCCTAGAAACCTGCATAAAGTTAGGTAGCGTTGCGTTTAACGTTTTGCGATGCTCTTCCATCACCTTCTCTATATCGGCAAGGGAAAGCCCTGCCTCGTCGGCGGTTTCCATTTCAGGATAAATAAGGGCTACCAGCTTGTGGTTGGATTCAACAACAAGTGATTCTTGCACAAAAGGCATGTTGTTTAGCTTGGCCTCTATCTCCTCGGGGTAAATGTTTTGTCCGCTAGGCCCAAGAATCATGCTTTTGCTTCGGCCCCTAATGTAGATAAAACCGTTATTATCAATAACACCCAAATCGCCAGTGTGTAGCCATCCATCGGAATCAATACTTGCTGCGGTGGCTTCTGCATTCTTGTAGTAGCCTTCCATTACATTTTCGCCACGAACAAGAATTTCTCCCACCTCATTTTGCGGATCTACTGAGTCAATTTTCATTTCCAAAGTGGGTAGGAGCTTTCCGCACGATCCCTTTGCCGACTCCCTCCATCCTGCATAGGAGATTAAAGGACCGCACTCAGTCATTCCATAACCAACGGTTACAGGGAATTTTATTCTACGCAAAAAATCTTCAACTTCCGCATTTAGCGCAGCACCACCAATCACAATCTCAAGAAAGTTTCCGCCAAACGCGTTAGTTAGCGTTTTGTTCACCTTCTTATATATAAGCTTATTAAGCACGGGAGTGTTAATTAGCGCGCGTATTGTGGGCTTGCTAATAATGGGAAGTATCTGTTTTTTGTAAATCTTCTCAAGAATAAGTGGTACGGCAAGCACTAACCTTGGCTTTATTTCTTGAAACGCCTGAAGAATAATTTTTGGCGATGGTGTTCTGGTTAGGAAGGTTACGTGGCAACCTACTGCAAAGGGCATAAGAAACTCAAAGGCAACACCATATGCGTGGGCCAGAGGTAGAAACGACACTATCTTATCCTTTGCTTTTACGCCAATGTTTTTACGTCCAAAGTCTATATTGGCAGCAAGGCTATTGTGCGATAGCATTACGCCCTTAGAAAAGCCTGTGGTTCCCGATGTGTAGCTAATAACAGCAAGGTTGCTGTTGGGGGTTTCGCGGTAGGCTATTCTTTCTGGGGTTAGGCTAACTGACTCGTTATCTGCTTTTATTGTAGCGGCAGCAGCCATTTTAGCCATTTCCTTATTTCGCTCAACAAGGGGCTGGAACTGCGCTAGGGAGTATATAGCCCTTAGGCCGGGCATTGATTCCTCATCAAGGTTTTCCCAAACGTATTCGCCGGCAAATAGCATTACCGAGTCGGAGTGCGTAACAATGTGGTGAACGTCGCCTGCAGCAAAATCAGCAAGGATAGGAACAACAACGGCTCCGTAGGAGATAACAGCCAAATAGGTGATTGCCCAGTTTGAGTTGTTGCGCCCAATTAAGGCAATTTTGTCACCAGGTTTTACCTCCCATGCTTCAAAGATGCCATGCAGCTTATGAATTTGCATAGCAACCTCACTATAGGAGTAGGTTTTGCCTTGGTAGTCGGATAACGAGGGTTGACCCCAGTTTTCACGGATACTGCGTTCAACAAATTCCTTGATGAAGTTGTACTTAATCATGAGCAATCCGTTTTAGTTAATATTTGGGGTTTTAGGTTTACTTGCTAATAGGAATAGTGTTTGCTTTCACTTATTGCTACTATCAGCAAAAAAATCTGTAACCCCTTGTTTTATTTCTGTTAACCTATTATAAACGTATGTAAGTTTAAACGGTTCATTTTTAGCTTTGTGGAAGCTGATACAGGAAGCGCTTGATGCTACGCTTAGGCGTTTTCTCAAACTCTTCGGGGAAAAGCTTCACCTTGGCAATTTGGCTGTACAGCGGAAGCTCCTTGTTGATATCAACCCGATTGGTTTCCATCTGCTTTTCAAGATCTTCGTTTGTTAGGCCATGCTGGTCGGCTAGGTCAAAGTCGGGGAAAATTAGGGCAACCAGTTTTCCGCTATGATCTACCACTAGCGATTCCTGAACGTAAGGCATAACATTAATGCGAGCTTCAATCTCCTCAGGATATATGTTTTGTCCGCTTGGGCCAAGAATCATATTCTTGCTTCTACCCTTAATGAACAGGTAACCCTCGGAGTCAATAAGACCAAGGTCGCCAGTGTGTAACCAACCATCCTCGTCAATTGCAGCGGCGGTGGCCTCTTCGTTCTTGTAGTAGCCAAGCATTACGTTATCTCCTTTAACAAGAACCTCGCCAACAATACGTTGTGGGTCTTCGGAGTCAATTTTTACCTGCATGTTAACCACCGCTTTTCCTGTAGAGTAAAGCTTGTTTGTTTCCCAGGAATCGTAGGTAATAATTGGGCCGCACTCTGTCATTCCGTAGCCTACGGTGTAGTGGAACCCAATTTTTTTAAGGAATGCTTCAACCTCGGGGTTTAGCGCTGCACCGCCAATAATAACCTCAATAAACTCTCCTCCAAAAAGGCTGGTTAGCTTCTGATTTATCTTTTTGCGAATGCGCCTATCAATAATGGGTACCTTAAGTAACAACCTAAGCGAAGGACGTTTAAGCGCTTCAAGAATATTTTTCTTGTAAATTTTCTCAATAATAAGTGGAACCGATAGTACAACCCTTGGCTTTAGCTCATCAAAAGCATCAAGAATAATTTTGGGCGATGGGGTGCGGGTAAGAAAGTGAATATGGCATCCCTTGGTTGTTGGGTAAATAAACTCAAAGGCAGCACCATATGCATGTGCCAAGGGGAGTATAGATACCATGTTATCGCCAGCTTTTAAAGGCATTACTTGGCTTGCAAAAAGGGCATTGGACCACATACAGCGGTAGGGCAACATAACCCCTTTTGAGAATCCCGATGTGCCCGATGTGTAGTTGATAAGTGCTAGATCATTGGGGCTGTCCTTGTGGTAACTTATATCGGAAGGCTTTAACCCATTGGGATACTTATCGTTGTAAAGTTCGTGCACCTTATCGCGGATTTCCTTTACGGAGAAAGAGGTATTCTCGTGGAGAATAGAGAAATCGGCTAGCGAGATAATGCATTTAACACCACGCATGCGCTTCTCGTTAAGGTTCTCCCAAATAGGCTCTCCTGTAAAGAGTACGCGGGCGTCGGAATGGTTTACAATGTGATGCACATTGTCGGGCTTAAAGTCGTGCAGTATGGGAACCAAAACTGCGCCGTAGCTAACAGTAGCCATAAATGCCACAGCCCATGTAGATGAGTTGCGCCCAATAAGCGCTATTTTATCACCCTTTTGAATGCCTGTCTTCTCAAAGATGATGTGAATCTTTTCGATTTTTCGCGCTACGTCGCTATAGCTAAGCGTAGCACCCTTATAATCAGTAAAAGCGGGCAGGTCCCAATTCTGCTTTATGCTTTCCTCAAATAAGCTAACAAAGCTTTTATCCACCATAAAATGTAATATCAAACAAAAAACAGCAGCGCTAACTTGGTTAAGTCTAAGTAATACAGCAAATTAACCCTTTGGCGGTGCTTACAAAAAGAGAAAAACATGCAAATCTA
>DHVO01000251.1 GCA_002412705.1 Bacteroidales bacterium UBA5206
ACAAACCATAATCGCCCCCTTTTATCGTCGTATATTTCGAATATGGTATTATCTACAAGCCCATCCTCAAGAGATAAGTTTGTAAACTGGTAGCCATCAAAGCGGCTCACACCGTTACCTGTTGCAAACCATATATATCCAAGAGAGTCTTGAATAACGTGGTACACATCAGATGAAGGAAGGCCCTCATCAACAGTGTATTTATGAAATACTGGTGAAGGATTCTGGGCATAACCTTTACCTATTCCAATGGCTGCAACTACTGCTAAAAGTAGAGCATACTTTACTATCGCTAAGTATTTGCTACGCATTGGCTATTTAGGTTGTTCTTTAACTAGGGTTTTTCCAAAATTAGATAAAAGCCGGGCAATACCAAGAATAGAGTAAAAAAAGAGGGGCAACACGTGCCCCTCTTCCGTATAAATTTTTAGCTATAAATTACTTAGTGTAATCTAGTGAAGCCATGCGAAGGTATGAGTTGTACCTCCAGCGTGCGTTATCCTCTGCAGCTTTGAATAGCTCTTCAGCCTCAGCAGGGAACGATTTCTGAAGCGCAGTGTAACGAACTTCACCTTTCAAGAAATCTTGGAACTTGCTCCAATCTGGCTCTTTAGAGTCAAGTTGGAATGGGTTCTTGCCTTCGGCTTCAAGCATTGGGTTGTAACGGAACATGCTCCAGTAACCAGACTTAACCGCCTCTTTAGCTTCGTTTTGAGAAGCGCCCATACCATGTTTTAAACCGTGGTTAATACATGGAGAGTAAGCTATAATTAGAGATGGTCCTGGGTAAGCTTCAGCCTCTTTAAGGGCTTTGAAGTACTGGTTGTGATCGGCACCCATACAAACCTGTGCTACGTAAACGTAACCATAGGTCATGGCCATCATACCAAGATCTTTCTTGCGAACGCGCTTACCAGAGGCAGCAAATTTAGCAACCGCAGCAACTGGGGTTGATTTTGAAGCCTGTCCACCAGTGTTAGAGTACACCTCGGTGTCCATAACTAGGATGTTAACATCCTCGCCTGAGGCAAGAACGTGGTCTAGTCCACCAAATCCGATATCGTAAGCCCAACCATCGCCACCAAAGATCCACTGTGACTTCTTAATGAAGTACTGCTTAAGAGCAAGAAGCTCCTTAGATAGCCCATCGTTAAGACCTTCAAGAACAGTGATAAGCTTTGCAGATGCAACCTTAGATCCTTCAGCATTATCGCGATTCTCAATCCACTCTTTCATGGCAGCCTTAGCCTCGTCGCTGTAGCTTCCTTCAAGAGCAGCTTGTAGGCGCTCGGTAATGCGTGAACGCATTTTGTTAACACCAGTAGCCATACCAAATCCGTACTCTGCATTGTCCTCAAATAGCGAGTTAGCCCAAGCAGGACCTTGACCCTCCTTGTTTGCACAGTATGGAGTAGATGGAGCAGAACCACCGTAGATAGAAGAGCATCCGGTAGCGTTAGCAACCATCATGCGGTCACCATATAGCTGGGTAATAGTTTTGATGTATGGGGTTTCGCCGCAACCAGCACAAGCACCAGAGAACTCGAATAGTGGTTGAGCAAACTGGCTATTCTTAACGCTCTTTTCTTTACCAAGAACATCTTTGTAACCAACCTTCTCGTGCATGTAGTCAAAACGCTCAACTTCTGCCATTTGAGTCTCAAGTGGCTTCATGAATAGCGCCTTGCTTGGAGCAGGACAAATATCGGCACAGTTACCGCAACCAGAGCAGTCTAGCGCGCTAACCTGAATGCGGAAGTTGTACTCCTTAATTCCACCTTTACCCTTAACGGTAACAGTTCCTTCTGGAGCATTTGCCAACTCCTCATCGGTAAGAAGGAAAGGACGAATAGCAGCATGAGGACAAACGTAAGCACACTGGTTACACTGAATACAGCTCTCTGGCTGCCACTCAGGAACGTTAACAGCAATACCACGCTTCTCGTACTGTGTTGTACCTGCAGGGAAAGTACCATCCTCACGACCAAGGAATGCGCTTACAGGAAGATCATCGCCACTTAGGTTGTTAATAGGAGTAACAACATTGTTGATGAAATCTGGTGCATTTGGATTAACATGAGCTGATTCTGCCTCAAGGTTTGCCCATTCTGCAGGAACTTCAATTTTAACAACATCGCCACCACGTTCAACTGCAGCGTAGTTCATGCGAACAATATCTTCACCCTTACGGCCAAAGTCCTTTTCAATAGCTTTCTTCATAGACTTAACGGCAAGGTCGTAAGGAATTACCTCCGAAATCTTGAAGAAAGCGCTCTGCATGATGGTGTTGGTACGGTTACCAAGACCAATCTCCTCTGCAATAGCAGTGGCGTTAATAACGTAGAAGTTAACCTCTCTCTTTGCAAGTACCCTCTTAACAGAATTAGGTAGCTTAGCTTTGGTTTCTTCTACATCCCATATGCTGTTTAAAAGGAAAGTACCACCCTTGCGGATACCACGTAGCATATCGTACTTGTTTAAGTAAGATGGAACGTGGCAAGCAACAAAATCAGGAGTACCAACTAGGTATGGCGAACGAATTGGCTTGTCGCCAAAACGAAGATGCGAAGTGGTTACACCACCCGACTTTTTAGAGTCGTATGCAAAGTATGCTTGGCAGTACTTATCGGTGTTCTCACCAATAATCTTGATTGAATTCTTGTTAGCACCTACGGTACCATCAGAACCTAAACCGTAGAACTTACCTTGGAAAGTACCCTTATCGGCAAGGCTAATCTCCTCACCAACAGGTAGCGACTTAAAGGTAACATCATCTACAATACCAACTAAGAATTGGTTCTTAGGCTCTTTCATCTTTAGGTTCTCAAATACTGCTAGCATTTGAGCAGGAGTGGTATCCTTAGAACTTAAACCGTAACGACCACCAACAATAATTGGGGCATTCTCCTTTCCGTAGAATAGATCTTTTACGTCTAGATATAGAGGATCGCCGTTAGCACCTGGCTCCTTAGTACGGTCTAGTACAGCAATGCGTTTTACGCTCTTTGGGAACGCTTTAAAGAAGTGCTTTGCTGAGAATGGACGGTATAGGTGAACTGCAATAAGACCAACCTTTTCGCCTTTAGCAACAAGGTGATCTACAACCTCTTTAATGGTATCGGTAACAGAACCCATTGCAATAACAATGTTCTCTGCATTAGGATCACCATAGTAATCGAATAAATCGTACTTACGACCAGTAAGCTTAGAAAGCTCAGCCATGTACTGCTCTACAATCTCAGGAATTGCATCGTAGTAAGGATTTGCAGCCTCACGAGCCTGGAAGTAGATGTCTGGGTTTTGAGCAGTACCACGGGTTACAGGGTGCTCTGGGTTAAGAGCACGGTCGCGGAATGCCTGTAGGGCATCGCGATCAACTAAACCTGCTAGTTCCTCGGTATCAAGAACCTCAATTTTTTGAATCTCGTGCGAAGTACGGAATCCGTCGAAGAAGTGAAGGAAAGGAACCCTAGACTTAATTGATGCAAGGTGCGCTACAGCAGCGAGGTCCATAACCTCTTGAACACTGCCAGTGGCTAGCATAGCAAAGCCTGTTTGGCGGGTGCTCATAACGTCGCTATGGTCACCAAAAATAGATAGTGCCTGTGCAGCTAAGCTACGTGCCGATACGTGAAAAACGCCAGGAAGTAACTCACCAGCAATTTTATACATATTAGGAATCATCAGCAGTAAGCCCTGCGATGCAGTAAAGGTTGATGTAAGAGCACCAGCTTGAAGAGAACCGTGTACTGCACCTGCAGCACCAGCTTCACTTTGCATTTCGGCCACCCTTACGGTTTCTCCAAAAATGTTTTTTCTTCCAAAAGCTGCCCACTCATCAATATATTCAGCCATTGTGGAAGAAGGGGTGATAGGATAAATTGCGGCTACCTCGCTAAACATGTAAGCGATATGAGCAGCAGCGTAGTTCCCATCACAGGTCACAAACTTCTTGTTTTTTGCCATCTCAAAAACGGATTTTATTGGTATAGAATCACTTGCTTGTAATCGAAAAACTGAGCAAATTTAAAAGAAATAAACGAACACTTATATGTTTTACAGCAATTTGAAATGGATTTAAGAAAGTAAAAAATGGGTGCAAACGATTGAAATGGCAAATGGCACTGTGACTTAGTTGCTACGCAGACGCTATTTTTAATTAAACTAAATGGAGACGATCCTTAATGAACCGTCTCCATATTTTTAAGCATATCTGTTTACTCCTATTTTAACTCGAAGTAGCATTGTACGGAGTACTCTATTTTAATCTTCTCAAAGTCCATTTCGGGGGCAGCAATTTTGCCCGATCCCGAATTACTATATCCCCTTATCATAACGTTTGCGGTGGATGGCCTATAGCTTGGCATGTCTATTTCTCTAATAAACAACGCCCGTCCAGCCGTTTGCCCTATTGCTTGGGTTAGCTCAAGGGCTTTTTCCTTTGCTGCTTTTATGGCGCTTACCTTTACTTCGCGCCTAAACTTGTCCATATTGCTATGGTCAACCCGCTCAACCGATATGTTCGAAATGCCTAACTTTTCCAGTTCAAGGTAAACCAGACCAGCCATTTTACCATTGTGAACAACAAGCTGGTACTCCTTGGTTAGCAAAATATCGCTTTTTAGTAACAGGTGCGACCTAAAGCTACTTGTTAAGTCCTTTATTAGTAAATCCTTGGATACATCAACTCCAATCTCCCTTAGCTTATCAATCATCTTCTCCTCGAGCTGCGAAACCGATACTTTGTTACGTGTATCCTTTTCGTTAATGGAGATTGCTAGGTATATTAGATCTGGACTTATCTCCATTTCGGCTTTTCCCAAAACCTCAATATAGTTTTGATCTATAAAGTTCTTTTCGCCCTGCTGTGCAAAAAGGGTAAAAGGAACTAGGAACAGGATAATAAGTAATCTCTTCATGGCAATACTTTTAGTTAAACGCTTTGTTTTGTAATAGGAATTGCTGTAAGCAATAACCATTCCACTTTAAAGCAAATTGGGTAGGACAATTGCTACCGTGCTACAAGCCTAGCTCCTGTTGTATTAGAATTATTTTGATTCTCCCCTTTGGATATGACTTTTCGGTAATTGTCCATGTGTTGCATATACGTTGTGGGCTATTGCAATTAGAACAAGTACCAGTTACTGCACAGGGCGTTTTAAAATCGGGATGACGCTTAACATTAAGAGGGGCAATGCTGCGAACGCGGTTGAACGCATCGTCGAGGGTGGGAACCACTTTGTTGATACCAACAAAAAGAACTACGTTACGTGGCCCAAAAGTAATGGCAGATACCCTATTCCCCACCATATCAAGGTTTACCAGCTGCCCATTCTCTGTTATGGCGTTTGTGCCTGTGAGAAACAAATCAACGGTTAACGCCCGTTTACGCTGCGCAACCCGCTCGCTCCAGGTTTGGTTAGGTTGAAAGGTATCTATAAACTGAATGCTCCCATTGCCCCGTAACATGTCTATTACACCTGTTGATAGCATTGTTATTGAATCAGCAAAAGAGACAGTGCTGGGATTCAACACATTGAATATACGTTCAAAAAATAGATCTCGAGCCTCATCCTCATCCTTTGCAATAAAAACC
>DHVO01000110.1 GCA_002412705.1 Bacteroidales bacterium UBA5206
CGCATTTTGGGTGTTAGTAGGCTAAGGGCAAAGGAGAGCGATAGGGCAAAAACCCTTCAGGATGAGTTTGCAAAGTTGGGCATCGATATCAAAATTCATGGAGAACTGATGTTGGTCACAGGCGGAAAGGTGAAGTCGGCAACCGTAAATTCGCACTCCGATCATCGCATAGCTATGGCCTGCGCCATTGCAGCCCTAAAGGCTGAGGGTGAGGTGATTATTGAGGGTGCCGAGTGCGTTGCCAAATCATACCCCGAGTTCTTTGCCAATCTAGCCAGCTTATCAGTTGGTGTCTAGTGTTTAGTTTTAAGTGTTTGGTGTTTTGTCTCTTATCCTTTAACTTTTAACTTTTAACTTTTCTTCTTTAAGAATGAACTCTTTCGGTCGTATATTCCGCATAAGCATTTTTGGCGAATCGCATGGCGATGCGCTAGGAATCATCATAGATGGTGTTCCCTCTGGTATTCCCATAGCTGTTTCCGATTTTATGGCTGATATTGAGCGCCGCCGTTCGGGCAAGGTTGGTACAACCCCACGCATCGAGGCCGATGAGCCAGAGCTTATTTCGGGTTGTTTCAACGGGTTTACCACTGGTGCCCCGCTAACCATTCTGTTTAGGAACACCAATACCCAATCGGGCGATTACGCTAATCTGGCTAAAACGCCACGCCCTGGTCATGCCGATTTTGTTGCTCACAAACGTTTTGGCGGTTATAACGACTATAGGGGGGGAGGGCACTTTTCTGGTCGCCTAACCCTAGCCCTTGTAGCCGCTGGTGTGGTCGCCAAAAAAATTGTAAAGCCCATTTCCATTGAGGCAAAGGTGATACTGGTTGGAGGGAAAAGTAATGTTGATGAGGTTGTTGCGCAAGCCATTGAACGTGGCGATTCTGTTGGTGGGCTTGTGGAGTGCCGTGCAACGGGTATTCCCATTGGCTTGGGCGAGCCCTTTTTCGATTCCATTGAATCAGTTATTAGCCACCTTGCCTTTGCTATCCCCGCAATAAAGGGCATTGAGTTTGGCTCTGGCTTTGCCGCTGCCACCATGCATGGTTCAACTCACAACGATTCAATTCTAGAAGATGAAGGGCATACTGCTACCAACAATGCAGGCGGTATTTCAGGCGGGCTTACCAATGGTAATGAGCTGGTTTTTAGGGTAGCCGTTAAGCCAACATCTAGCATAAGCATCAAGCAAAAAACCTATAGCATAGCAACCGAGCAGATGGAGGAGCTTGAGGTAAAGGGCAGGCACGATGCCTGTATTGCTCTTCGTGTTCCTGTTGTGCTGGAGGCCATAACAGCCATTGCTCTAGCCGATTTTACTGCTATTGCGCAGGTTTAATTAAAAGCCCATGCACACAAACGTATTCATACTTCTATTTTTTGTTGGACTGATGACATCATCCCAATCCTCTAGTTTTTTAGATGAGCAGAAAAAGTTTCCCCGCGTTAGAACTGCTCTGGAGCAAAAAGGCGAGGCTGTAAGCGATATGCTTAGCAAGAACGGATTAGCAGTTGCCGATTTGAACGTGCTATTTGTGGCTTACAAGGACGAAGGGCTGTTGGAACTTTACGGAAAGCGCAAAAGCGATACCCAGTATAAGCTTATTGCATCGTACGCAGTATGTGCTAAATCGGGTGTGCTGGGACCCAAAAGGCGGCAGGGCGATATGCAGGTACCCGAAGGGTTTTACTACATAGATAGGTTTAACCCCAACAGTAACTTCTACCTCTCCTTGGGAATTAGCAATCCCAATCAGTCCGATAAAAAGCTGAGTGAGCACCCAAACCTTGGTGGCGATATCTTTATTCATGGTTCCTGCGTAACCATTGGGTGTTTACCCATGACCGACGATAAGATTAAGGAGATTTACCTTTTTGCCGTTTACGCGCGCAGCTGCGGGCAGCAAAAGATTCCAGTTTATATTTTCCCTTTCCAAATGAGTAGCAGTAAGTATGCTATGTTTAAGGAGACCTATGCTAATAATCCCTCTTTACTATCGTTTTGGGATAATTTGTATGTAGGATATGCCCTGTTCCAGAGCAAGAAGGAGGAGCTAATTGTTCAGGTAACATCATCGGGAAGCTATAGCATTACCAATTAGAAAAAAAGGGTATTCTGGCGAACAACTTTTGCTGGTTCCTGTTTATTATTGTAAAACCGAATGAACATTCAATCTATATGCACGAAAAGAAGAAGATGATACTAGAGGTTATGCTTCGCCTCATATCAGAGCAAGGTATACACGCTACACCTATGTCGCAAATAGCAAAAGAGGCTGGCGTGGCGGCAGGAACCATTTACCACTACTTTCCAAGTAAAGAGGCTCTGCTTAACGATCTGTACTTAGAGGTTAAGCGAGATTTGGGTTTAGTGCTATCTGGTGGTCTAGCAGCAGAACTTCCAGCTAAAGATAAGTTCTGGAAAATGTGGAAAGAGCTATTTACTTACTACACACAGAACAAGCTAATGTTTCACTTCTCATCACAAATGGGGCATTCTCCCATGATATCGGCTGGTGTACGGGCAGAGGGAAAGCTATTTTACCAGCCAATTATCAATTTTTTTGAGCAGGGAGTGGCAAGTGGTGCATTTAGGAGAATGGATGCAAACCTAATGGCGGAGCTGGTTTATTCCAGCGTAGCTGCAACGGTTAGCCTATCGTTACTTAACGATGTGGACATTACCGAGGAGCTTGTACAGCAGGCCATTCAGTTTTCCTGGGACGGGATAGCCGCCCAGCATAATGCGTAGTAACTAATAAATCAAAGTAAATATGAACAAAACAATTCTTATAACAGGGGCTTCGTCGGGAATAGGAAAGGCAACAGCCATATATTTTGCCCAAAGGGGATGGAATGTGGCGGCAACTATGCGCACACCCGAGCGGGAGCAGGAGCTGGTTAAGTACCCAAACATTAAGCTTTTTAGGCTTGATGTAACCAGCGAAGAATCAATAGCACTGGCCATTACCGATGCCATAAAGGCTTTTGGACAAGTTGATGTGCTGCTTAATAATGCCGGATATGGTGGCGTTGGTGTTTTTGAGGCTGCCACTAAGGAGCAAATACAGCAGCAATTTGATACCAACGTGTTTGGTTTGATGAATACTATTCGTGCAATTCTGCCCTATTTTAGGGAGAGGCGTAGTGGAACCATAATCAATATCACATCGGTTGGGGGTATTATCACCTTCCCTACATACAGTGTTTACCACGCATCAAAGTGGGCTGTTGAAGGATTTGCCGAGGCATTGCAGTTTGAGCTTCGTCCGTTTAATATCAGAGTAAAAAATATTGAACCAGGCGCAATTAAAACCGATTTTTACGATCGTTCTCAGGTACTTTTTGCAAAGGAAGGGCTTACTGATTACAATGCCTACGAAACCATAACTGTGGCCAATACGCAAGAAGCAGGAGCAAACGCTCCGGGACCAGAAGTTGTGGCCAAAGCAGTTTGGAAAGCAGCAACCGATAGCAGCTATAGGCTTAGGTACCCTGCAGGAGTGCAAGCATCCATTCTACTTTTTGTAAGGAGGATACTTCCCTTTAGGCTTTTTAGGAGCATGGTAAGAATGGTTGTTGAGAAGGGGTTTAAATCAAACTAGAACGTTTTACTAATTATGGATAAGCTTTTGTTGGATAGTGCGTTTAATAGCAAGCGTGAGTTTTTTGACTCGGGTGCAACGCGACAATATAGTTACAGAATAGAGCAGCTTAAGAAGCTAAAGGCGGCCATTGAGCAGCACGAACAGGAAATTCTCGACGCACTCTATGCCGATATGCATAAACCTGCCTTTGAGGCGTTTACCAGCGAGGTTGGGGTTATGTATGAGGAGATTAACTACGCAATTAAGCATCTTAAAAAATGGATGAAGCCCAAGCGTGTAAGCACGCCATTGGTTTTACATCCATCCCGCTCTAAAATAGTGGCAGAACCTCTTGGTGTTGTCCTTATTATTGGGCCTTGGAACTACCCCTTTCAGCTGCTATTGGCGCCATTGGTAGGTGCTATTGCCGCAGGAAATTGTGCCATTATTAAGCCAAGCGATAATACACCCAATACTGCTAGGGTAGTGGAGAAAATTGTTACTGCTACCTTCGATAACCGATTGGTGAGCGTTGTGCTGGGCCCAGGATCAGAGGTTGGCCCCATGCTAATAGAACGATATCGGTTCGATCACATTTTCTTTACTGGCAGCCCTAATGTGGGTAAACAAATTATGTCAATGGCATCGCAGCACCTTACGCCTGTGACCCTTGAACTTGGAGGTAAAAGTCCTGCCATAATTCATTCCGATGCCGATTTAGATGTAGCCGTTAAGCGATTAGTTTGGGCTAAGTTCTTTAATGCAGGGCAAACCTGCGTGGCTCCCGATTACCTGTTGGTACACAAGCATGTTAAGGGTAGGGTGGTGGAACTGGCAAAACGCTATATTGTTGATTTTTATGGTAAAACCCCAGCAACTAGCGAATCGTTAACCCATATTGTTAATCAGAGGCGTTTCAATGCTTTGCTACAGTACCTCTCCGATGGAACTGTTATTCATGGCGGTGGGAGCGATGCGGAGAAAAGGTTTATTGAGCCAACGCTACTGGATAATGTTTCGCTAGATAGTGGCGTTATGCGGGAGGAAATTTTTGGCCCTATACTGCCTATTGTTGAGTATTCGCATATAGAAGAGGTTGTTCCCATCATTAGGCGTAACAGGTATCCTCTTGCACTTTACCTTTTCACAAAGAGTCATAAGGTGGAACGGTTTATTATTGAGCGTGTAGAGTTTGGCGGAGGCGCAATAAATAATGCACTTATGCATTTGGTTAATCCTAAGCTTCCCTTTGGTGGAGTTGGGTTTAGTGGAATGGGCAGCTACCATGGCCGCAAAAGCTTTGAGGCAATGTCGCATTTTAAGAGCATACTAAAAACATCAACAAGGGTTGATCCGCCACTTAGGTATGCGCCCTACACAGAGCGCAAATTATCCCTAGCCAGGCTGTTTTTTAGGTAGATTACCATTGATACAAAAGCAGAATGAGGTTACTTTATGGGTAACCTCATTCTGCTTTTTAATTCTGGGTTGCTACTCTAAACCAGCCCAATCGCTCCATCCGTAAATGTCTATTCTGTTAGAATCGTCGTTGTACTTAATGGTACATGATACTGTTCTTTCGTCGGAACCCCAATGTGTTATGGTGGGAAGTCCTAATAAGTCCGCTCCAACTTGTTGGTGAAGCATTATTTCGGTGCCATTACCATCATCAACGCCCAATCGGTAAATGGCAAAGTGCCCGTTTGGTATCTCTAGCGTAAAGAACTTGTGTGCTCCGGGTGCAATACGTTCTCCATCCTTTAGCAAATCGCTGCTCCACTGTGGATTATCCCCAATTTCGTATGGGCTTGTAACTGGGCCTCGGTGCAGAATCTGTATTGTGGTTATTGTGTAAGTTGATACGGATTCGTTCATAAACTTTACATAGAGGGTTTCAACCTTTTCGTCGTCCTCGTCATCATCAATACCTAAACTTTCGCAGCTGCTAAATAGTCCTACAGGCAACGCAATTAGCAGCAATAGGGTGATTTTTTTAATTGATTTCATGGTAATTAAATTTGGTTGAATGTGATAGCTAAGTTGGGCTTTTAGCAGGTTTATTTCAAGGATAGGCCAAAATGTTTACGTACACTGGCAGGGGTTTCGTGGAATTTTATTTGTTTAATGAAGAGCATGGGGGAGTGGAACAATTGATAAAAGCATTTACTTTGTGTTTCAAATAAGTAGATATGAGCCTTTTTTCATTAAAAAAGAGAGCCAAGTCAACCGATTTGGCCACTATACAAGAGCCCAAGGTATTAGTATGCGAAAATTGTGGTTCCCATATCCCTAGCCGTTTTTGTCCTGAGTGCGGACAAAAAGCCATTAGCTATAATAAGCCTGTAAAGGAAGCGGTTACCTTGCTTTTAGATTCTTGGTTATCGTTTGATAATAGGGTTATTCATACAATAGGACCTTTGTTTATTAAGCCAGGTTTCCTTTCTAAGGAGTTTATAGAGGGGAAACGGGTAAGGTACATGTCGCCATTAAAGCTCTTTCTTTTCTCATCGGTCATGTTTTTTACTCTATCCCACTTTTCCAACTATGAGGGCATACTATCTGTAACCGACGATGAGCCGAGCAAAAAGGTTGAAGTAAGTGAGAAGGACAGCTTACTAGCCGCTAAAATGATTGCTACTCTTGATTTAGGGGAAGAGGTAGCGGCCAATAAAAAGCTACAGGATAGTATCACTAGGGTTGTTGCAATGGAGCTCTCGGGCATAGACAGTCTAGGAAAGCAAAGTACCGATAGCCTAATTAAGCACAGCGCGAAGAAGACTAAAAAGTGGAAATCCTTTAAAAATAAAGCACAAACCGATAGCACATCATTTTGGTACAGCTTTCAGAAACGCGTTAACCGGTTCCAAAACGATGAGGGGGAGTTTAATCAGCGGGTAAGTAAAGCTACATCGTACATGTTCTTTGTTCTGATGCCTATGTTTGCTCTCCTTCTAATGCTTTTATTCCGCCGCAAGCGTAAGTATTACATTGAGCATCTAGTGCTCTCCATTCATGTTCACGCATTTGGGTTCCTGTTTCTTGCTACAATATTTCTATTCGAGATAGTAACAGGAAGAGACACCCCGTACCTCCCATTAATAATCTTCCTAGGTTTTTCAATATATATGTACAAAGCTTTCAGGAATTACTATGGAGGAAGGCGGTTTTCATGTTTGTCGAAAACAATGTTTTTGTGGTTTTTCTACTCCATTCTGTTTCTTGTGGTTTTTATTATTAGTGTTATAGTTGCGATGCTTATATAATGGATAGTCCTATTGCAAATATGGAAGAGCAGCTGGAACACAATGCAGGGAAAAACCTGTTTTGTGGCTGGGAGTGCTCCAACTTTAGCTTTACCACAGGTACCCAACATGTAATTGCAGCAATAAGGAGTGGAGACCTATTGGTAACCGATACTCTTCTGGATCGCACTGTGCAAAGTGTACTGGAGAGCTTCTTTAGGGTAAATCAGTACTACTCTTTTAGCAAAAGCGATAAGCAATTGCTTTATGATGTGTACAAACAACTTGTTGATGATATTCTTGCAGCACCGTACAAGGATGTAACCGATATTGCTCGCAACCATTTTCTAAGGCTTCAGCAGTGGTTAAGGGATACTAATCTATTTGCCAGTTCCGTATTTCCAGAAAAAATGGGCAACGTTTCTGGGTTAGTTCCATGCAGTGAGTACTCGGCTATGGTTCAGCTTGATGTCTTGGGTATTAATGCATCTAAGCTACTTGAGCCAATTTTGGATATTGGTTGTGGCGAGCATGCAAATCTAGTTACCCATCTACGCACGTGCGGTCTTCAGGCATATGGTATGGATAGGTTTAACAATAATGTGGAGCACATTTTTACTGCCGATTGGATGGAATATACCTTTGAGCCACAGCGTTGGGGATCTATTATTAGCAACTTAAGCTTTGCCAACCATTTTGTGCACCATCATATGCGAAATGATGGTAACTTTCTTGGGTATGCAAAAAAGTATATGGAGATACTAGA
>DHVO01000003.1 GCA_002412705.1 Bacteroidales bacterium UBA5206
TAATGTCACAAAAAATATCTGTTATTTTTATAATAATGCTATTGTGGGAATACTTTTACTGTACCCAATTGGGCTATTGGGGCTAACATCCTACAGTTAAACGCTCCGTTTAACGGAACTGGTCTTTGGTATATATTTTTTGTCTGCTTTATGGTTGTTTGTAATATGTAATCCTAAATTTAGCCCACTACTTATTATGTTGTAATTGATGGAAAAGGTTGATGTATTTGAGAAATTATCTCTCTTTAACGATTACTGGAATCCTAGAATTGTTGGCGAGCTGAATGGACAATGCGTTAAGCTAGCTAGGTTTAAGGGGGAGTTTGTGTGGCATAAGCACGACACAGAGGATGAGCTGTTTTATGTGCTGGATGGCGTGCTTACCATTGAGTTTAGGGATAGAACAGTAACGCTTAACCCCAATCAGCTTATTGTTGTTCCAAAAGGAGTGGAGCATCGTCCTGTGGCAGAGCAGGAGGTGTTGGTTATGCTTTTTGAACCCAGCGCTACGCTTAATACAGGTAATGCCCAAAGTGATTTAACCCGTATCAACTTGGAAAAAATTTAGGCTGCCCATTTTAATGAGCAGCCTAAAGGGATGTTTCGTAAGTTATTACTCGTACTTAATGCTTTCAACAGGGTTTCGCGAAGCCGCCTTGTAGCTTTGGAACGAAACCACTAGGAATGCAATGGTAAATATTACCAAGCCCACGGCAGCAAACACCCAGTAAGGCATATCAATTCTGTTGGAAACGCCATTTAGCCAGTTTCGTAAGAAGTACCAAACCGCTGGCCACGCAATAATATTGGCAAGTAGTACCCATTTTGTAAAGTCAAAGGAGAACAGGGTTACAAGATTCGTAACCGATGCACCCAATACCTTGCGTACACCAACCTCTTTGGTTCTTGCTTCGGCCATAAAGGAGGCTAGCCCAAATATTCCAAGTAACGAGATAATCATGGCTAGAATGGAAAATGCGATAAGCATTTTCATGGATTGCGATTCGCCAGCGTACATGTACGAGAGGTAATCGTCTATAAAACCAGGAGCCACAGGAAACCCTGGGTTATACTTTTGGCATACCTGCTGAATATGCTCAAGCGCACCAGCATAGTTAGATGGGTTAACCTTGGCATGCAGCACGTTGTAAGCATTGTCCAAGTATATAAGTAGTGGCCCAATTTTACCATGTATATGCGTGAAGTTAAAGTCCTGGGTTACGCCAATAATCTTAAGGTTTTTACCATCCTGGGTTATGGTTTTACCAATTACCGACTCGTTGGATATCATGTTGGCTAGTGCCTTGTTTATAACAATCGATAGAGAATCGGCACCTTTAGGATTCTCTGGAAAGAACTCCCCTTCGGCCATTTCAATACCCATGGTTTTTATGTAGTGCGGATCTGCTCTGAAATAGGTTATTAGTGGTCTAAACTCAGGATCCTTTCCTTCCCAGTCTGCTCCCCATCCATTAGTGTATGCCTCGCAGGGCATGTGGGAAACAAATGTTACATTCTCAATTAACGGGTTAGAGAGCAGCTCTGTGCGTACAAGTTCCCTCTTTTCGTTCAGGTTTCCACGTAGGTGTAGGTACACCAAATCCTTTTTGTTAAAGCCAAGGTTTAGGTTACGCATATGGTTCATTTGCAGGCCTACGGTTAGTGCTGCAATTATTAGTCCTATAGATAACGAGAACTGCAACACCACAAGTACCGTTCTAAATCTGGCACCACTTTTCCCTCTGTTGCTTTCGCCTTTTAAAACCCTAATAGGATTGAATTTTGTTAGGTAGAATGCGGGGTAAACACCAGCAAGGAAGCCGGTTGTAAGTATAATTCCCAGCACAATAAGAATAAAATTTGTGTCGCTGTAGTTTATGGATAGCTCACGCCCCATAAGGTTGTTAAATTCAGGCAGCAGCGCCTGTGCAAGTAGTATGGCGAAGTTAACTGCCACAAAGGATATTAGCATCGATTCACCAATAAACTGCCAAATTAGCTTAGTTCTTGAGGCGCCAATGGTTTTCTTTAGACCTATCTCCTTTGCGCGTTTTGATGCACGTGCTGTGGACAGGTTCATAAAGTTGAAGCATGCAATGGCTAGAATTAGCAGCGCTATAAAGCTGAACATCTTAACTGTTCTTATACCCGTTTCTCTGCCCAAATGGTAAAGGTGATTCTTTACCAATGGGTAAAGGAAAAGTGTGGTGGTTGATTCCTCGCTGATGTAATCCTTGTAAAACGTGTCCAGCTTCTTATTTACATCATCAAGATTTGTTCCCTCTTTGGTTTTAACAAAGCCGAAGAACCAGTGGCTACCAATGTAGTTGTAAAAATCGTATTTGCGTTTTAAGTACTCAAATGATGTAATGCATCCAAATTCTTTAAACGCGCTATTCTGAGGGATATCCTTATATACAGCCGTCACCCTAAACGATTCGGTGTTGTTAACCAGCACACTCTGCCCAATGGGATCGGTATCGCCAAAAAGGTTTTTAGCCTCTGTTTCGGAAAGTAGCAGCTCGTAGGGATCCGTTAACAGTTTAGAAGTATCCCCTTTAATAATTGGAAAAGAGAACATTTTAAAGAAATCCCCTTCAACGCTGTACACACGCTTGTACACGCTTTTCTCCCCAATTGTAAAGAGTATTGATTCTCCAAATGTGTTTACATTGGAGCCTAGCTCAATCTCAGGATACTTCTCCTTTACCATATCGATAACCTTTCCGGGAAGGTTGGGCATTGGGTGCATATCTCCATCCCAGTACTGCTTGCAGGCAAGCTGGTAAAGCCTATCGCTGTTTTGGTGAAACTTGTCGTAGCTGGTTTCAAAGCTCACCCACAGCAAAAGTAGCAGTACAGTGGCCATTCCAACAGTTAGTCCAAATATGTTAATAAAGCTAAACCCCTTGCTGCGAAGTAGGTTTCTAATGGTTAGTTTCAGGTTAATCCAAATCATGGCTTTTTGTATTGTCTGTTTGCTGAACCCTTTTCAATTGGTGTGCCATGTAAGTAAAAGTGCAGGAATACAGTTTGATACAGGAGCGTTGTGCTGCATGTCTGTGCTGCTGCTGCTTCAAAATCATCCAACAGGTGTCTCAATATCATACAGTGGGGTTGTCGCTGTTACATTAAAAGAATACCTTTGGTTTGGTAATTCCCAAATTTGGTAGATTTATGCAAGGTAATATTCTAATAGTTGACGATAACAAGAGCGTTCTGGCATCGCTTAATCTCTTTCTTAAAAGTAAGGTTAATAGGGTAATTACGTGCAGCACCCCAAACCAAATAGCTGCCACGCTACAAAAGGAATCTATAGATGTGGTTTTGCTGGACATGAACTTTTCGGCAGGGATAAACTCTGGGAACGAAGGGCTCTTTTGGATGCGCGAAATTCATAAGATTGACCCCTTAATGGTGGTTATTCTTATTACTGCTTATGGCGATATTCAACTGGCCGTTAGCGCAATGAAGGAGGGTGCTACCGATTTTGTTCTTAAGCCTTGGGATAACCAAAAGCTACTTGCCACGCTCCGCAATGGAGTTGAGCTGAGCCGGGCTAGGCGCGAGAATGTACAGCTTAAGGTTCAGCAAAAGGAGTTGCAACGCAGCATGGAGGCTCCTTTTCAGGATTTTGTGGGCACATCGGCGCCCATGCAGCAAGTGTACCGAACCATTGAGAAGGTTTCTAAAACCGATGCCAACGTGCTTATTCTTGGCGAGAATGGAACGGGAAAGGAGCTAGTTGCAAGGGAACTGCACCGGCAATCGCAGCGTTCCGCTGGGGTTTTTATGAGCGTTGACCTAGGTTCAATTGCCGAAACCCTTTTTGAAAGTGAACTTTTTGGCCATGTAAAGGGTGCCTTTACCGATGCAAAGGAGGATAGGGTTGGTCGATTTCAAGCAGCATCGGGTGGTACGCTTTTTCTAGATGAGATTGGTAACCTATCGTTACCCATGCAGGCAAAGCTCCTTGTGGCGTTGCAAAATAGGGAGATTACTCCAGTTGGCGCTAGCAAGTCTATTTCTGTTGATATTAGGCTAGTTTGTGCCACAAATAAGAACCTGAGCGAGATGGTTGCTACACACCAGTTCCGGGAGGATTTGCTTTATAGGGTAAACACCATACAAATTGAACTTCCCCCTTTACGCCAACGCGATTCTGATATAGTTGATATTGCAGAGTACTATCTAGCCAAGTATGCCGAACGGTACGGCAAAAAGGGCATTGCCCTATCGGTACCAGCAATGGATGCTATGCAGCAATACTTGTGGCCAGGAAACATTAGGGAGCTGCGCCACACCATAGAACGTGCAGTGATTTTATGTGAGGGGAAAGCTATTACTGTGTCCGATTTGTCGTTGCCTTACGCAAACCCCGCCAGTCAGCATAATCTGGGTTCTGATCCCATAACCCTTGATGATGCAGAACGACTCCTCATTGAGGCTTCTCTTAAGCGAAATAAGGGAAACCTCTCCAACGTGGCTCGCGAGCTTAATATTGGTAGGCAAACCCTATATCGAAAAATTGAAAAGTATGGGTTGTAAGGGTTAGTGTTTAGTGTTTAGTGTTTAGTGTTTAGTCTTTTAACTTTTAACCTTTAACTCTTAACCTCTCTCCTTAAATAATGTTCCGCAGATTTTACATACTAGTTTGGATTAGGGTTGCAGCCATTCTTGCTACCTGTTTTGGCTTGGCGTTGGTTATTGTTACCGGTGCCGATATTTTGGTTATTGTTAACGTTTCGGTGCTATTGCTTTTACAGGGATATCTACTTGCGCGTTATATCAATAGAATAAACTACGACTTAACCACGCTGTTTATGTCTATTCGTAGCAACGATTATAACCTTAACATAGTTCAGACAAAGGATAGAAAGGAGTTTTATCCTCTTTTTCAGCAATTCAAGTTGGTATCGAAGGATATTCAGCGTTTTCGCACAGAGATTCAGCGTCAGAACGAGTACTTTAAGCTACTTGTAGAGCACATTAATGTGGGGGTAATATCCTTTAATGAGGATACTGGGCGGGTTTCGTTGCTAAATAGGGCGGCAAAGGAGCTTATAAACAGGAACTCGCTGAGCTTAGTGCAGCAGCTAGATCTGGTTCAGGAGGGCTTGTCGAAGTTGGTTATGGGAATTAAACCGGCCGAACAGAAGATGGTTTCGCTTTACAGCTCATCGGGCGTGGTGCACCTCTCGGTAAGAGCATCTGTAATGCGCTCGGGTGATGAGCTAATAAAGCTGGTTTCGTTGCAGAATATTAAGGCTGAGCTTGACGAGAACGAGCTGGAGAGCTGGCAAAAGCTTATTAGGGTGTTAACCCATGAGGTGATGAACTCTGTGGGGCCAATAAGCTCAACCATATCAACCCTAATGGAGTTTATGGTTATGCCTAATGGCAAATCGGTTAGCCCCAGTAAGGTAACCCCCGAATTTATTGATGATGTGGTAAGCGGTTTAAGGATAGTGGAGGAGAGGAGCAAAGGAATGGTGCAGTTTGTTTCTCAGTTCCGCAGCTTAACGCTACTGCCCCAACCCGCCATGGCAACCTTCGATTTAAATGTTCTGCTTAAAGGGATTGAACGCTTAATGCAGAATGGGCTTGAGGCTAAAGCCATAGCCTTTGAGTGCTGTTATAATGCTGCATCGGTAAGCGTTATGGCCGACCGCGCCATGCTTGAGCAAATACTAATAAACCTTATAACCAACTCGGTTAATGCACTGGAAGGGCGCACTAACAAACAGATTAGGGTGGTTAGCCAAACATTGCGGGAATCAAAAGTATCCATTTCCATTTCCGATAATGGATGCGGTATTCCTTTAGAGATTCAGGATAAAATATTTATTCCATTTTTTACAACAAGCAAAACAGGATCGGGCATTGGGCTTAGCTTGTCTCGACAAATGCTAAAGCTAATGGGTGGAACCATAAGTTTCAAGTCGGTTGAGGGCGAGGGGACTACCTTTACTGTTATATTATAGCGTAGCCAGCGATTTGCCAAAGGGAAGCTTATCCAAATCAACGTTACCTCCGGTTAGGATAATACCAATGCGCTGGTCCTTAAACTTATCGGGGTTGGCCATCACTGCTGCAAGCGGAACTGCAGCCGATGGTTCTACAATAATTTTCATGCGTTCCCAAATCATCCGCATGGCATCAACAATATCATTCTCCGATACCGTGAGTATGCCATTGGAAAGTCCAGCAACTATTTTAAATGTTAAGGGCGATAGAGAGGTTAGCAGGCCATCGGCAATGGTGGCTGGGTTTACCGATGGGTGCAGCGTGTTGTCGCGTAGCGAGCGGAATGCATCATCGGCATTTCTGGGTTCTGCACCAAATACCTTTATGGCTGATGATGCCCCCTTAACGTAAATAGTAGTACCGCTCATTAACCCACCGCCACCAATTGGTACAATAACAGTGTTAAGGTTATTTACCTCTTGCAGCAGCTCCATTGCAGCGGTTCCCTGTCCGCATATAACCCTAGTGTTATCGTAGGGATGCACAAAAGCAGAACCGGTGCGCATTTGTACCTTTGCTAGGGTTTCTTCTCTATCCTGCTGTGTTGGGTTGCAGTATGTTATGCGGGCACCATACCCTTCAACGGCTCTTCGCTTAATTAGCGGCGAGTTGTTGGGCATAACAACGTGGGCAGGTATTCCTCTTAGCGCAGCGGCTAGAGCAAGTGCAGCGGCGTGATTCCCAGAGCTGTGTGTGGCTACCCCCTTGGAGGCTTCCTGTTCGCTTAAGCTAAGTACCGCGTTCGATGCCCCTCTAAATTTAAAAGCCCCTACTTTTTGGAAGTTCTCGCACTTAAAAAAGATTTGAGCACCCAAAATCCTATTTATGCTTTCGGAGGAGAGTACTGGTGTGCGCTTTACTTGTCCGTTAATTCGTTCGTATGCCTCTTCTATATCAGTAATGGTTGGAACTCCTATAATGTTGTTTCTAGTCATGATTTTTAGTGCGTTTTTGTTCGACTATCTATTGGCTAGTATTTGGATACGCCTTGCTGTACTGATACTTCAACTTTTATATCCCTTTTCTTCTTTTTGGGCTTTGCTATTGGCGTAAACTCCATTTTAGGGTTAATCTTCTCCTGCTTGTAGGCTTCCCATTTCTCAACAATTCTTAAGCGTATGGTGTAGTCGTTGGACTCGTATAGGAAGGTTTCGGAGAAATCGCAGTAGGCCATAAAGATGTTTGCCGATACTCCCGTTAGACCTGTTAGCTCATTTACAATTACCTCATTAAATTTTTTGCGTATAACATCAGCCTTTCGTTCCTTTTCTAGGTGTTCCTCCAGCTTCTCCTTTTGCTTGGTGTACCAATCCTTTCCAAAGGAAATGCCCGATGTTGGAGATGGTAGGCTCATTAGTGCCATTTCCCTAATGGTTTTAGCAAAGTACTTAGCAACAAGGTCTTCTGTTTCAGCATCCTTGTCCTTTGCAAGTTTAAGGGCTGCAAACTCCTTAAGGAACCGGTGGTAGGATCCAAATCTTGAGAATCGTACTCCCTCCAGTTCGTAAACCCTAGGTTTTAGATGAATTGGGTAGTAGAGCGAGTCGGTGGAGAAAGGGCCCCATTGCGGCGAGACCATCTCAAAATATCCAATAGCAGTAATTCTTATGGAGTCGCCAGATGTGATGGGGATTTCAAAGTATCCTAGTAAATCGCTTATGGTTCCTTTACCTCTGCTGATGTTAATTATATGAGCCATAGATATGGGCTCATTGGTTTCGGCATCTAGCACCTGAAAGGTAATTGTGGGTATAGTATCTGGGCTTAGCTCAGAGGCTTTTAGGCTCTGAAGGCTAGCTAAAACTATCAGTAAAGCGGCAAGTGGTTTCAACGTGCTGTTTGGGATAGGTTAGAAATTCAAATTTAAAGTTTGATTAACACAAAAACCACACCCAAGTTAACCTTAACCTATTTTAACCACATTTTTTTACTAGATATTCTGTAAAGCAGCAACCACGGCAATTGCCGTGTTTGCTATTGTTAAAAAGTGTAATTTGATGTAATGCAAATAATATGGATTATTGGGATGAATACGGGTTAAAAGGAGTTATTCCGCTATTTCCATCTTCATGGAACACAAATAACACAGGTTTTACAGATGAACACAGATTAGAAAATCATTCCGCTAACTTCCGATTAACTTCCGCTAACTTCTATTTTCCTCATCTCCCTCTGCTTTCATAGAACACAAATAACACAGATTTTACAGATGAATACAGATTAGAAAATCATTCCGCTAACTTCCTATTAACTTCCGCTAACTTCAATCTTCCTCATCTCCCTCCTCTTCCTCACCTCCCTCATCTTCCTCATCTTCCTCCTCTTCCTCAATCTACTTCTTCCCCTTCACATACTTCTCCAGCCACATATCGGTTTCCCATGCAGTGTGCAGTATTGATTGGCGTGCTCTGTACCCATGACTTTCATAAGGGAGTAGAACAAGGCGTGCTGTGCCACCATGCCCTTTTACGGCGGTGAACATACGTTCGCTTTGCATCGTAAATGTTCCGCTATTGTTATCGGCTTCGCCATGGATAAACAGGATTGGTGTTTTTAGCTTGTCGGCATGAGCAAAAGGAGACATTTTCATGTAGATATCGGGCGATTGCCAAAACGTGCGCTCCTCACTTTGGAAGCCAAAAGGAGTCAATGTGCGGTTGTAGGCTCCGCTGCGGGCAATGCCTGCTGCAAAAAGATTGCTGTGAGCAAGCAAGTTGGCGGTCATGAATGCGCCGTAGGAGTGTCCACCAATGGCCACTCGGTTAGGGTCGCCAACTTTCATGTTGGCAAGTGCATCAATGGCTGCCTTGGCGTTATCAACAAGTTGCTCAATAAAGGTGTCGTTGGGCTCAACTCCCTCGCTGCCTACAATGGGCATTCCCAAATCGTCTAAAACAGCGTATCCACGGGTTACCCACATAATTGGCGATAGCTTTCCTGGGCGAATAAAGCGGAATTTAGATTCGGTAATCTGACCTGCGAGCTCTGCATTCACAAATTCCTCTGGGTATGCCCACATCAGAACGGGTAGTAGTTTGCTTCCTTTTTTGTAGCCTGCAGGCAGGTAGAGTGTGCCTGTAAGCTCAACTCCATCGCTTCGTTTGTATCTAATTTGTTCTTTCTGCACATCCTTTAGGCTAGGGTATGGGTGTGGGAAGAAGGTTATTTGTGTAGATTTTTTGCGTTTTATATCGCGGGTAAAATAGTTTGGCTGCTCGGTTAGTGATTCCTTAGAGGTGATAATTTGCCCCTTTGCTACGTCGGTAAAGGCTACAAACCTCTCGTAGTAAGGTGCTTCGCATCGCCAAATGCGTACGGCTTTTTTTGATGTGTAATCAAACTCATCAAGGAAAGGGAATACTCCCTCGGGTGAGGCGCCTTCTCCATACAAATAAAGTTTATCACCTTTAGGGCTGCGTAGCAGAACGCTTTTGCCAAACTCGTTTTGCTCAGTTACAAACATGCCAGGATCGGCATAGGCATCCTGCCAGGATCTTTCCCATATGAGTTGTGCTGGCTGCTCTGTTTTAGCTGGATTTATAAATGATGTGGCAACAGTTCGTGTTTCCCACCAGCGTTCGTAAATAACGGCAAATTCGCTCCAGCCCCATTGTATGCCAGCATAGCGGTAACGTAGACTGGCAAACTCGGTTGGGGTACCCTTAAAGGGTTCCTTAAGCATGAACAGCTTGTCGCGAATCTCTGCCATAACCTTAGGGTCGCCTTTATCTTGAGCTTCTATCCAGTATATTGTGGCAGGTTCATCGTTACGCCAGCTAAAACCTCTTGGTCCTGTGGTTGTGGCGCTAAAGCCCTGGGGTAGATCCTCGGTAAGCGGAAGTTCAGCAAGGTGCTTAATAACTTTGCCTTCCATGTTCCATATCTCCACTAATCTAGGAAAGCGGTAGTAAGGTACAATATAGGAGTATGGGCGAAGTATCTGGTCAACCAAAAGGTACTCTCCATTTGGCGATACCGAGAACGATTGCACTTGCCCTGGATTCCCCACTGCAACGGGGGTGTTGCCATTGCTTGTTAAGTATAGTTGTACCTTGGTGTAGTAGTCAAAACGCTGCTCGTCGTCAACATCTTTCAGCATATCCTGATAGGTACGCACCTTTGTTGATTTTCCCTTCGACTCCTGTACCGAGGGGCCTAATGGAAGTTCCTGTTTGCTCGGTATTACTGGGAGATTTTCTGCTACTGCACAGTAAACGATGGACTCGCTATTGGGAAGCCACTCAAATGCGCTACCCACCAGAACAGTGTTAAGCTTGGTGGCCCAACGTTCAGCTTTAGCTGTGGTTACGTCAACAACCCAAAGTTCAATGGTTTCTGGTAAGTAAATTTGTAGCGCAACGCGTTTCCCGTTGGGTGCCCAGTTTATATCGTTTATTAACCCGTTTTTAGGAAGATTAGTTACTGGAACAGCCTCCTTGTCGGTGAGTTTTCTTACCGAAATGTTGGTGTAGAATCTATTCCTGCTCTCCCCAAAGTTGTTTGGGTTAATGCGAACACCTGCAAGCTTTAGCTCGGGTTGTGCTAGCTCCGATAAATCGGGCATGTCCTGTGGCTCTGCAAGTAGTGCGTATTCCCTTGTGGGGCTAATCCTGAACGATGGTGTTGCTGGAGCATTAATAATCTCAGCAAGTTCCGCAGGGGGTGTCATGTAACGGGTAGGTTCTTGTGTCATGGCCTGTGGTGCTATAAAACCAAGGGCTAAGAATACAGCAATTGGTTTCAGTTTTTTTATATGTATCATAGCCTAAATATATTGGTTAGTATTTAGTTTTGATGATGAGCCGCTTGTGTGGTTTAGCTCGGGGCTCCCTTTAAAACCGCAAAATAGCTTACATTTGTGCAAAATCAAATTTCCCATGCAAGCATTAATTGACAGAATTGAACGGGCTTGGGATAACAGGGAGCTGCTTAGCAACCCTGAAACCCAGAATGCCATTAGAGAAACCATTGATCTTTTAGATAAGGGAACACTTAGAGTTGCCGAGCCATTTGGCAATGAGTGGAAGGTGAATCAGTGGGTTAAAAAGGCTGTAATACTTTACTTCCCCATACAAAAAATGGAGACCATTGAGGTTGGCCCATTTGAGTTTCACGATAAGATGCTGCTTAAAAAGGATTACCAATCACTTGGTGTTAGAGTGGTTCCTCATGCGGTTGCTCGTTATGGAGCATTCCTTGCAAAAGGGGTTATTATGATGCCATCGTATGTTAATATTGGAGCTTATGTAGATGAGGGTACAATGGTTGATACATGGGCTACCGTGGGAAGCTGTGCCCAAATAGGCAAGGGGGTTCACCTCTCTGGTGGAGTGGGAATTGGCGGTGTGCTTGAGCCTATTCAGGCTTCTCCTGTTGTAGTTGAGGATGGCTGTTTTGTTGGCTCAAGGTGTATTGTTGTTGAGGGTGCTCATGTTGGTAAGCAGGCTGTGCTTGGTGCCAATGTTGTAATAACTGGTTCTACTAAAATTATTGATGTTACAGGTGCCCAGCCAGTAGAGTATAAGGGTTATGTACCACCCCGTTCGGTGGTAATACCAGGTTCGTACACCAAGCAGTTTCCTGCTGGCGAGTACCAAGTGCCCTGCGCCCTAATAATTGGGAAACGAAAGGAGTCAACAGACCTTAAAACCTCTCTAAACGATGCTCTTAGAGATTTTAATGTGGCAGTTTAACTAGTCTTATTTTCTAGGAATGGAGGCGCATATTGTGCCTTCGTTCTCTCCACACTTCCACTCTTTTACTGGTACACTCCAGTCTCCATATTTTTGGGTGAGGTAGTCCTTATAGTCGTTAGGAACTCTTACCCATTTTCCTTTGTACTCAATCTCCTCAAACGATTTGTAGAATTTCTTCTCAACTCGCATCACTTTACCCTGTGCTTGCCAGTAGGTATGTGTCTCATCGTTTGTTTTAACAAAAATGTCTAGTACCACAAAGTGCTTAAGGTAGGCAGGGTTAACCATTTGGAAGATATAGGGTAGTAGGGGCTTTATCTTGAAAATAGAGTATGCGCCTTTAGCTATGGGGCCATGGTTGGCTGCGCTTCTTCTTATGGTTAACTTATAGCCAAGCCTTAGTAAATCGCGTTTCATGGCTACAATCTTTTCTGCTTCTTCCTCTGGTATCGATACGTCAACGTCGTAATCCCATGGAAGTAGGTCTTTATCGCGAACAATGCCAAGAAGGGTGCCTCCTTCTAAGTGGTAGTTAACAGAGTACTTGTCAAATAGCGTTAGAACATCAAAAAGAACTTTTCGCGCTCTTTGAATGTTTTTCTCGTTCAGTTCAGGTTTCCAGCGTTCAACCACAACATTAAAATTTTGAGTGCGGACAAATGTATATTTTTTAATCTATTTTTAATGTCTGCTTAGCTATGATATATTTCATCCATGCATGAAAATAAAATCGCTACTTTTGCGCTTTGTTTACCGTATTGAATTTAAATAGCATGCCAAAAATATCTGCAGTAATTATTACTTATAACGAGGAGAGAAATATAGAAAGGTGCATAAAGTCTGTGCTTTCTGTTGTAGATGAGGTGGTTGTTGTAGATTCCTTTTCAACCGATAGAACCGAAGCTATATGCAGAAACCTTGGGGCTACGTTTCATCAACACACCTTTGAAGGCTATCGCGATCAAAAGAACTATGCAGTGCAATTGGCTTCGTTCGATTACATCCTTTCCCTTGATGCCGACGAGGCTTTATCGGAGGAACTTAAGCAATCAATTCTTGCCGCTAAGAACACCTGGGACTTCGATGGCTACTACTCCAATAGGCTTAATAACTACTGTGGACAGTGGATTTACCACTCAAATTGGTATCCCGATAGGAAAATCAGGCTCTTCGACAGGCGCAAAGGAGCTTGGGGTGGACTAAATATTCACGAAACGGTGCGTATGAGCAAGGATGCAAAAGTTGGATATTTGTCTGGTGATATCCTTCATTGGTCTTTAGCTTCGTACGAGGAGCATGTAGATAAAGCCAATAGGTTTAGCACAATCTCTGCCAAGGAGTACCATCGAATTGGAAAGCGAAGCAGCATTCTTAAGATAATTGTTAATTCTGGTTGGCATTTTTTAAAAGCGTATGTTCTTAGGCTGGGCTTTCTAGATGGCTATAATGGTTTTGTTATTAGCGCATTGTCGGCCTATACCTGCTTTTTAAAGTACGTAAAGCTTAGACGGCTTATACTTGCCGATCGTAATGGCGGTGTTAAAGCAACCGCTTTGGGCCGAAAAAAGAAGAAAATACAAATTGCATCATAAATTCCCCTACCATGAAAATTGTAATTCTTGCAGCGGGTATTGGTTCTCGATTGGGTAACCCACTACCAAAACCACTAACCGTTCTAAAGAGCGGCAAAACTATTATGCAGCAGCAAATAGACAACTTGTCGGATCACTTTAACCCCGATGATATTAACATTGTTGTTGGGTTCAAGAAGGACTTAATAATGGAAAACTTTCCAGATATTTCGTATATCTACAACCAGAATTTCGACACAACTAATACCTCTAAGAGCTTACTAAAAGCCTTGCGCAAGAATCGCAACGAATCGGTACTTTGGCTTAATGGCGATGTGGTTTTTGATTCGGGTATCCTAGCCCACCTTAAACCATTCATTCAGCAGGAGCAGTCGTTCGTTTGCGTTAATAACAATGAGGTTGGCGACGAAGAGGTTAAGTACAACCTTAATGCGAATGGCTTTATTAAGGATATCTCCAAAAAGATTACCGACGGAAAAGGAGAGGCTGTTGGAATTAACTTTATTGCCAAAAAGGACGTTAAGAAGTTTATTGCCCGTTTAGAGGAGTGCGATGATAACGATTACTTTGAACGCGGACTAGAACTTGCCATTCAAAAAGATGCCCTTGAGGTAAAGCCTATTAATATCTCAGATTTCCGTTGCATGGAAATCGATTTTAGGGAAGATCTCGATAACGCTAATAAAATTTTCTAAATATAAAGCAGCGCTTTTGCTTAGTAGCGAAACTGATAGTGCACATTAAGCACTATCAGTTTCTTTTTTTATTGGGCTTTCGGGTGTAAATTTGCTGCAATTAAACACTGTTAGTGTATAAGTAGAATAGGATGAGAGCAACCCTTTTTTGCGTAAACCCCTATGCGTTTGGAATTCTAAAGCCTCTTTGCGATGAGCTAAAGCGGCAAGGCCACTCCATACTGTGGTATGTTTCGGAACGTATTGCTGGTACATTTCCTTTTAAGGATAATGATGAGGTAACTACATCTATTGCCGATGTGTTCCATTTTGGTAATGATGCCATTTTTGTTCCAGGGAACGAACTTCCACCATATTTGCCCGGGGTTAAAGTTCAGGTATTTCATGGGCTGGCTGGTGAGAAGAAGGGGCATTTCCGCATTCGGCACTATTTTGATTTGTACCTAACCCAAGGCCCATACTTTACTAGTAGGTTTAATCAGCTGGCCGCTACTCACAATAATTTTGGAGTAATGGAGACGGGGTGGTGTAAACTCGATCCCTTGTTTAGTAACTTGATTGCGGCAAAAGAGGAGCGGGATAGCATATTGGCATTAAAGGGCAAAGAGAAGCTGGTGTTGTATGCGCCAACATTTTCTCCCTCGCTTACATCCACTGTTCTTCTGCGCGATGAGATATTTAAACTGGCCGATGAGCAGAGCGTACACGTTATGATTAAGTTTCATGATTTAATGGATCCGTCCATTGCTCAGCAGTACGCTTCGTTGGCTTCAACTAGGAGTAATGTGGAGATTGTTACAGACAGGAATATCATAAAGTACATGCAAATGGCCGATGTAATGATAAGCGATACCTCATCGGTTGTGTATGAGTTTATACTACTTAACAAGCCAGTAATTACGCTTTGCTCACATTCGGAGAATATTTCTTGGAAAGATATAGCTAAGGCTAGCGATCTTACCCAAGCGTATATGGAAACCATTACTTCCGATCCCTTTGCGGCTAACAGAGCAAAAGTTGTTGCGGCTTACCACCCATATTCCGATGGCAAGTCGTCGGAACGGATGATAAAAGCAGTAGAGTCGTATATTGCCGATTTTGGTGTACCCCAGAAACGGAAGCTGAATGTGTACCGCAGGTATAAAATGTACAAGATGTTTGGTGCAAAACCTAAACTTTAAATAATGGACGAGGCAATAAAACAGGCGCTGGATGTGCTTAACCGTGGTGGAATTATTCTTTACCCAACCGATACCGTGTGGGCTATTGGTTGCGATGCAACAAAGCCAGAAGCTGTTAGTAAAATACTTGAGCTAAAGCAGCGTAAGGAGAGCAAAGGATTGGTGGTGTTGGTGGACATTCCTTCTCGTATTACCTCGTATGTGCGCGAAGTACCTGAGATGGCCTGGGATTTAGTGGAGCTGGCCGATAAGCCGCTAACTATTATTTACCCTGGTGCAAAAAACTTGGCATCTAATGTTGTTACCCCCGACGGAAGTATTGGCATTAGGGTGGTTAGTTCCTCTTTTTGCCAACGCTTGGCAGCACGATTTAAAAGGCCTATTGTTTCTACGTCCGCAAATGTTTCGGGGAAACCCACGCCAAAATCCTTTGACGAAATAAAGGGGATAATAAAAACCGGGGTCGATTTTGTGGTTCCACAAGAATTCGACAACCCGGTTAGTTCAAAGCCTTCAAGCGTAATTAGGCTGGGCCTAACTGGCGAGATAGAAATTATTAGGCATTAAGCATTTTCTAAAGAGATGAAACGCTGCCCGAACCAGAAACCTTAACGTCGAATCGGGGACGGCCTTTGTAGTATATGTCGCCGCTACCAGAAACTTTGCCGCGCAAGTTCTCGTTTGCCCAGAGCTTAATGTCGCCCGAACCGCTAATTGCTACGTTTACGTCGTTTGCTTGAAGTTCCGATAGGTCAATGTCGCCGCTACCCGACACGGCAACGTCAACTTGCGAAATAGTTCCTGGTCCAGATAGCTCCATGTCGCCCGATCCCGAAATGGCTAGGTCAAGGTTTTGTGCTGTTAATGAACCAATTTTTACATCGCCCGATCCCGAAATGGAGATCTTAAGATCTTCTGCTTTAATTGCAGTTTGGGCAATAATATCGCCCGATCCCGAAAGGTGTAACCCCTTTATGGTTGGAAGCGAAACGTAGATTTTCACTTCGTCGTCGCGCCAGTTTATGGATTTGAAACCAGTGGTTTTAATTTTTAGGGTTTGCCCATCAACGTAAACGTCCAGTTTCTCTAGAATGGCCTCTGGAGCAACAATTTCAACCTTATAACCAGCTTCTTGCGAAACATAAAGATCGGCTGCAAGGCTCAGGCTAACTGTTGAAAAGTCCTTTAGGTTGTAGCTCTTTTTTTGTTGTGCGCTTAAATCGCAACCAATTAGCATAAGAAGTGACAGGGATGTCGCGAAAACAAATGGTTTAATTTTTGCTAGCATAGTCGTTTGTTTTTGGAGTTAGTTGAGATAAATTATTTACTGAACTAATGACGATTAGCCAAATTAAAACGCTGCATCAACTTAAATAAAGCTACATAATAATTCGTCAACGTAACGTTTTTTTTACTTTTGCATTAAGAAACATACTAAATGGAAATGTCATTACCAATTAAACACACACCAAGGTGGATAGTATTTCTAATAGATATACTAATCAGCAGTTTTTCTATAGGTTTTGCATACTATGTAAGATTTGAATTTAGGATTGGCGATAATCAGTTTGAGGCGCTAAAAATTGCACTTCCCGTTCTGCTTTTTGTGCGGTCGCTTAGCTTTTTAATATTTAGATCGTATGCAGGTCTAATTCGCTATACCAGTGCAAAGGATACCGAGCGCATTTTTATTGTGGTATCGTTTGGTAGCATTGTGCTATTTGTAATCAACCTGATGTATTTTTACTACAATAGAGCTTTTCTTATCCCCAACTCCATACTTGTAATCGACTATATTACCACCTCTTTTATAATGATAGGCTCTCGTTTGGCCGTAAAAACCATGTACTACACAATAAAGAACAGTGGTGGCGAGAAAGAGAATATTATTATATATGGCGCAGAGCAGTTTGCTGCAGTTACAAAGAGAACTCTAGACCGTGATGCTGGTACAAACTATAACGTAATAGCTTTTATTGATGCCTACAATAAAAATGAGGGTAAAAAGCTAGAGGGAATTCCTATTTATAATACAGATAAAATTGATTTGCTGCTAGACAGGCATAAAGTGTCGAGGCTCATTATAGCAAAAAAGAATATCGATCCCGTTAAAAAGAATAGGTTAGTTGAGAAGTGCTTAAACTATAACGTAAAGGTGCTAACCGTACCCGATGTTAGCACATGGATTAATGGGGAGCTCAGCTTCAACCAAATTAAGAGCATTAAAATTGAGGACTTGCTAGAGCGTCCTCCCATTGTGCTCGATAAAAAGCGCATCCAGTCCGAAATTAAGGGTAAAACCATTCTGGTAACGGGTGCTGCAGGTTCTATTGGCAGCGAGATTGTTAGGCAGGTTTCAAAGTTTCACCCTAAGAAAATTATTCTTTTCGATCAGGCTGAGACGCCTTTGTACGAGATAGATCTTGAGCTTAGGGAGTCGTTGCATTTCTTCGATTTCGATATTGTTATTGGTAGCATCACCAATGAGTATAGGGTTAGAAAGATGTTTGATGCCTTTAAACCATCGGTGGTTTTTCATGCTGCGGCCTACAAACATGTGCCCTTGATGGAGAATAATCCAACTGAGGCAATCTTTAACAACGTTATTGGTACTAAAACCATTGCCGATTTATCGGTTGAGTATGGCGTTGAGAAGTTTGTTATGATTTCCACTGATAAGGCTGTGAACCCCACAAATGTAATGGGCGCAAGCAAGCGCATAGCCGAAGTGTACATCCAAACTATAAATAAGGCTAGCAAAACCACTCGTTTTGTAACTACCCGTTTTGGTAATGTGTTGGGGTCTAACGGTTCTGTAATACCTCGCTTTAAGAAGCAGATAGAAACTGGAGGTCCAATAACCATTACGCATCCAGAGGTTACTCGTTACTTTATGACTATCCCAGAGGCTTGTCAGTTGGTACTTGAGGCTGGTGCCATGGGAAAGGGAGGCGAAATTTTCATTTTTGATATGGGTAAATCTGTAAAGATTCTCGATTTAGCTAAAAAGATGATCAAGATATCGGGTCTCACTCTTGGCAGAGATATACAGATAAACTTTACGGGTTTACGCCCTGGCGAGAAGCTTTACGAGGAGCTCCTTAACAACAAGGAGAACACCTTGCCTACCTATCACTCCCAAATAATGATTGCCAAGGTTCAGGATTGCGAACCCGCAGCTGTTTTTGCTGACATTGAGAAGTTGATTAAGCTGTTGCCCAGTCACAATAACTTTGCAATTGTATCACAGATGAAGGAGATTGTTCCCGAATTTGTGAGCCAAAACTCCATTTTTGAGGAGCTAGATCGTCATAAAAAGTTTAAAGTTGATGAGAAACTTGAACCAGCACAACCCGTTGCACAAAACCCCGATTCAAATACGCTTTAGCGATCTCGATAAGTTAAATCACGTTAGCAACTCGGTTTACCAACAATATTTCGATTTAGGCCGTATGGCCTATTTCGACGATGTTTTTAAAGAGCGTATCAGCTGGGATCCCGAAGGGTTAATTGTGGTTAGCATCAAGCTCGACTTTTACAAGCCTATTTTGCTTTACGATAAAATGGTGGTGCGTACCAAAATTACAAAAATAGGGAATAAGAGCCTTACCATGTATCAGGATCTGTTTAATGAGGATACAAATGAGGTAACCTCGGCAAGTGAAAGCATAATGGCTGCAGTTGACTACCATAAAGGAGAGAGCATCCCTATTCCTCAGCGCTGGCGGGAGCGAATCAGCACTTTTGAGCAAGCCGATTAGAATTGCTTTTGCTTCTGCTTTTTTCGGCATTACTTAACCCATAAAACTTTGGGGTAATATCTTACATCTGGTTATGAACAGTAAGGGCATTGCTTACGCAATAATATCGTCGGCCACATTTGGCCTTATTCCATTGTTTTCCGTAGCGGCCATGAATGGCGGGCAATCACCGTTCTCTGTGCTTTTCTATCGATTCCTCTTTTCTGCTGTTCTTTTTGGTGTGTTTATTCGGATAAAGAGGGTGTCGTTTAGAATCTCCTTAAAACAATTCTCCGAACTTGTGGTGCTAGGTGGGTTATGCTATGGCGGAACGGCTCTTTTCTTAATCTTATCCTATGGTTTTATTCCAACAGGAATAGCAACTACCATAAACTTTTTATACCCGGTTATGGTTGCTCTAATTGTGTTTGCTATTTATAAGGAGAAGCCTACACTTGGAATTGCATTGGCAATAGTGCTTTCCCTTATCGGAGTTGGGCTAATGGCATGGAGTAAAGGAGCAACCCTTAATGTGCGAGGTGTTGTTTATGCCCTAATAACTGTGGTTACCTATGGTTTTTATATTGTTGGTCTCAACAAATCGAGTTTACGAGAGCTTAATGGGAACACTGTTACCTTTTATGTTCTTTTTATAGCCGCTGTTCTGTTCTTTGTTGTGGCCCAGTTTTTTGGAGGTATTCCTGCCATAACCTCTGTAAGGGTTGGACTTAACCTTGTGTCGCTGGCCGTTGTGGCCACAATAATATCTAATCTTACGTTGGTGCTAGCCGTTAAAGCAATAGGTTCTACCACAACCTCTGTGCTAGGATCAATGGAGCCTTTAACCGCTCTTGCAGTTGGTGTTTTCTGGTTTGGCGAGCGCTTAACCCTTTGGCAAACAGTTGGGGTGATGCTGGTTGTTGCTTCGGTATCAATGGTTGTTCTTATGGGACGAAGGGTAAGGGGATAGTTGCAACCAAGGGGCTATTTCTTTGGAACTTTTGTAGATTTCTACCCTACTTCAAGTAGGTTGCTCCCCGTTTAAACAAATTTAGCAGGCTAACTTAATAAAAATGTTGTATCAAGCCAAAAAAATCGCCCTAAATCTTGGTAGAATAGAGTGGTGGTTATAAATTGTGCTTTAAAACATAATTGTTGTAACCGTAAACTAAACAAACCTAAAAGTATGATTGCTAATCCTCTATTCTGGTTTGTCCCTGTTGCGTCAATTCTTGCCTTAGTGTTTGCTTGGAGGTTCTTTAAGCAGATGATGAAGGCTGACGAAGGGACAGAAACGATGAAAAAAATTGCACAGCACGTTCGCGTGGGGGCAATGTCTTACTTGAGACAACAGTACAAAGTGGTAATAATTGTATTTGTTGTTTTGGCTATTTTCTTTGCCATTCTTGCCTATGGTTTAGGTGTGCAAAACGGCTGGGTGCCTTTTGCGTTCCTTACAGGAGGTTTCTTCTCTGGTTTGGCTGGCTTTTTTGGAATGAAAACGGCTACCTACGCATCAGCACGAACCGCAAACGCTGCCCGCGAGTCGCTTAATGGCGGACTAAAAGTTGCGTTCCGTTCGGGTGCGGTTATGGGGCTTGTTGTGGTTGGACTAGGCTTGCTCGACATATCGTTGTGGTATTTAATTCTGAACTATTTTATTGATGAGGTAGACTCTGCCCATAAGCTAATAGTTATAACCACCACCATGCTTACCTTTGGTATGGGTGCATCAACACAGGCTCTTTTTGCGCGTGTTGGCGGTGGTATTTATACAAAGGCTGCCGATGTTGGTGCCGACCTAGTGGGTAAAGTTGAGGCTGGAATTCCTGAGGATGACCCTCGTAATCCAGCAACCATTGCCGATAATGTTGGCGATAATGTTGGTGACGTAGCGGGTATGGGTGCCGACCTTTACGAGAGCTACTGCGGTTCTATTCTTGCTACAGCTGCGCTTGGTGCATCTGCATTCCTTACTGCTGGTGAGGAGCTACAGTTTAAGGCTGTAATTGCTCCAATGCTAATTGCTGCAGTGGGTATTGTGCTTTCTATTATTGGTATTTTCCTTGTTAAGACCAAGGAAGGTGCAACCATGAAGGATCTTTTGGGATCGCTTGGTTTTGGTATCAATGTAAGTTCTGTGCTAATTGCCATTGCTACTTTTGGTATCATGTACGTGTTAGGTATGCCTAACTGGCACCTTATTTCTCTTTCGGTTGTTGTGGGTTTGGTAGTGGGTATTGTTATTGGTAAATCAACAGAGTACTACACTTCTCACTCCTATAAACCAACCCAGCGTATTGCTGAGAGCGCCGAGACAGGTCCTGCTACCGTTATCATATCAGGTATTGGTATGGGTATGGTATCTACAGCAATACCTGTTCTTGCAGTTGTTGCGGGTATTACCTTTGCTTACCTTTTTGCTTCTGGATTCGATTTCTCTAACATAAGCATGGGGCTATACGGTATTGGTATTGCTGCTGTGGGAATGCTTTCTACTCTAGGTATAACCCTTGCTACCGATGCTTATGGCCCAATTGCCGATAATGCTGGTGGTAATGCAGAAATGAGTCATCTAGGCCCCGAGGTTCGTAAACGTACCGATGCTCTTGATGCTCTAGGAAACACTACCGCTGCAACGGGTAAAGGTTTTGCAATTGGTTCTGCGGCTTTAACTGCACTTGCTCTTTTGGCATCGTACATTGAGGAGCTAAAGATTGGAATGGTTCGCTTGCTTGAGCAGGGTCGTCAGATTCCTGCGCTTATTAGCGAGAATCTTACCCTTGAGCAGGTTAAGTATGCTACCATTGAGAATTTTATGGATTGGTTTGATGTAAACCTTATGAACTATAAGGTTCTTGTTGGCGTATTCTTAGGTTCTATGATGGCCTTCCTTTTCTCTGGATTAACCATGAATGCTGTGGGCCGTGCTGCACAGAAGATGGTAGAGGAGGTTCGTCGTCAGTTCCGCGAAATCAAAGGGATTCTTGAGGGTGAAGCTGAGCCAGACTATGCGCGTTGCGTTGAGATTTCAACTCGCGGTGCTCAGCTAGAGATGATTCTTCCATCTGCGCTAGCAATTATCATCCCTATTGTTACTGGAGTTGTGTTTGGTGTTTCTGGTGTTATGGGGCTACTAATTGGTGGTTTAGGTAGTGGATTTGTACTTGCTGTATTCATGGCCAACGCTGGTGGTGCTTGGGATAACGCTAAAAAGTATATTGAAGAGGGTAACATGGGAGGTAAAGGTTCTGCTGCTCACAAGGCTGCTGTGACTGGCGACACCGTTGGTGACCCATTCAAGGATACTGCTGGCCCTAGCTTGAATATTCTTATTAAGCTAATGAGCATGGTTTCTATTGTAATGGCAGGTTTAACCGTTGCGTTTAGCGTTTTATAATCATTAGTATATTGGTGCTTACGCAATGTGCCGTAAGCCATATAAGGGGCAGTGCCGCAGGGTGCTGCCCCTTTGCTTTTATCTGTTTGATGCTTTTCTTTGGATTATAACCAATAATAAAATCATTACCTTTGCCGCACTGGTGGATTTTCTCCTTTGGAGAGAGCCTTAAAATGGGAATCCGGTGTGAGCCCGGAGCTGTACCCGCAGCTGTAAATCCTTTAAAAAGTTCTTGCACTACCTTTGCCACTGTTTGGTTCTACGCAACAAAACGGGAAGGCCAGCGAGAATGGGATAAGCCAGAAGACCTGCCAGCAGTAGTTTTTTATGTATAACCTACTTCGGGAAAAAAGTATCGGTAGTAATTTGTAGTTTACTTCTGTTGGCTTTTTAGGGAAGTGCATTAGTATTTCAATGAAAGCATTTGTTTCGTGGAGCGGAGGAAAGGATTGCATGTTTGCCCTTTACCGCTTTTTGCAAGATTCTCAGAACTCCGCAGTGGCACTGGTTAATATGTGCGATGTGGAGGGCGTAAAGTCCCGTTCGCATGGGATAACCTCGGCGCTAATTAGGGAGCAATCGCAGTGCATGGGCATACCCATAATTCAGCAGGGTGTTGGCGAGAAGGGGTATGAGTATCACTTTAAAAAGGTGATTGCAAATTTGGTGGAGACCCAAGGGGTTACCGCTGGCGTTTTTGGTGATATCTACCTTCAGCAGCACAGGGATTGGATTGAGCGCGTTTGCTCCGAGGTGGGCGTTACGCCTATTTTCCCTTTGTGGGGAATGGAAACGCACCAGCTTTTGCACGATTTTGTTGAGGCCGATTTTAAAACGGTAACCGTATCTATTCGTTCCGATTTACTTGCCGATTCTTGGCTAGGTCGCACCATTGATAAGGTTTTCCTTGTTGAAATATCGCAGCTTAATGGGGTTGACCCCTGTGCTGAGAATGGCGAGTATCACAGCTTTGTTTACAATGGCCCATTGTTTGAATCGGAAGTAAAGTATAGCTTAGGCGATATCTACTCGGAGGGTAATCATAACTTTATTCAGGTAATTTCACAGTAAAATATAGGGAATGAAAAGGATATTATTTGCAATACTGCTTGCTGTTGTTGGGGTCGCTTCTGCTAAGGCTCAGGGTGCTAATAGGATTGTTTCTCTGGCGCCATCGCTCACAAAGAATGTGTACTATCTTGAGTCACAGTCAAAGTTGGTTGGCTGTACCAGTTACTGCCAAGTGGCTATTACCGATGGCAAAGAGGTTGTGGCAACTGCGGTTAAGGTGAACATAGAGAAGGTTATTAGCCTTAAGCCCGATTTGGTAATTGCCACCACCATTACCAATCCAGAAACAATAGCAATGCTAAAGAAGTACGGCGTAAGGGTTGAGGTTTTTCCAACAGCTAAGTCGTTTGATGAGATTTGCCAGCAGTTTTTGCGCCTAGGCAAGATTATTGGCGCCAACGATGCGGCAAAGCGCGTTGTTGATACGGCCACAAACCGTGTAAAGGAGATTGTAGCAATGCACGAGGGTAAAGCCGCTCCGCGTATCTTCTTTCAGATAGGGGCAAAGCCACTATTCACGGTTATTCCCAATACCTTTATGAACGACTATATAACCCTTGCCGGTGGAGTAAATGTTGTTACCGAAACAAAGCGTGGAACCATATCGCGCGAAGCGGTAATTGCCCTAAATCCCGATATCATTTTTGTTGTTACCATGGGAATTGTTGGCGATGAGGAGAAGAAGGTTTGGGAAGGCTATACCACCCTTAACGCATCAAAGAACAAGCAGATTTACATTATTGATTCCGATAAGGCCAGCACCCCAACACCCGTAACCTTTGTTGAAACGCTGGAGGCTATTGTTGGGCTTATTAAGTAATGGTGTATAGTGTATAGTGTTTTGTATTTAGTCGTTTAACGTTTCACTTTTAACCTTACAATGGGCTTAATTCACATATATACAGGTAACGGCAAGGGGAAAACAACCTGTGCTGTAGGATTGGCTACGCGGGCATTAGGCTTTGGCCTTAAGGTTTGCTACGCCTCGTTTCATAAGCGCCCCGAGCTGTATGGCTACCACGAGATTGGCATGCTTGCTAAGTTTGGTGCTACCGTTCACGTTTTTGCCAAGGGACATCCGCATTTGGACAAGAGCTTGGATGAGACAGAGATTCGTAATGATGTGGCCAATGGCGTAGCCCAGCTGCGTGAGCTTATTGCCGATGATTCATTTGATATGCTTATTATGGATGAGATTCTAATCTCTGTTCGCGATGGGTACCTTGCCGAGAGTGAGCTAATAAGCTTTATTAAGGATAAGCCAGCCCGATTGGAACTGGTGCTTACAGGCAGAGGTGCAACTGCATCGGTAATAGAGCTGGCCGATTACGTGAGCGAGATTCAAAAGGTTGCTCACCCATACGATAAGGGTATAACAAGCCGTGGAGGCATAGAGTTTTAGCAATGAGGAAGAAATACCTAGGATGGCTCCTGTTTGGATTAGGATTGCTTGCCGCGCTGGTATGCGCAATGCTTTACTCCGTATCAACGGGTGAGGTATCCATAGCGCTGTCCGATATCCCACGAATTCTCTCCAGCAAAGAGGGCATGGAGTACTTTGTGCTTACCCAGATTAGGATGCCCCGCATAGTTTTGGCCATTGCTGTTGGCGGCTCGTTAGGGCTAACTGGGTCTATCCTGCAGGGGATTTATAGGAATCCACTGGTTGAGCCTTACACGCTGGGTATCTCGGGAGGAGCATCGCTGGGTGTGGCAATTGTTATTGTGCTGGGATTGCACGCAGTAAGCATGATTATGCTTCCCCTAGCGGGATTTATTGGTGCGCTGGCAACAATTTTCTTGGTTTACACGCTAAGCATCCGCAAGGGAAGCCTAGATATTAACCGCATGCTACTAATTGGTGTAATGATAAGCTTTGTAGCCTCATCGGCAATGATGTTCTTGATGTCGATTTCTACCGCCGAGGATTTGCATAGCATTGTGTTCTGGATTATGGGTTCGCTTGATGAGCCCAACACGCAGCTTATTTACCTAATGCTGGGCGTATCCCTTTTTGGATTGGTGGTTGCATACTCCTTTGCCCGCCCGCTTAACGCGTTACAGCTGGGGCAATCAAAGGCCGAGCATCTGGGTATAAATGCATCAACAGCAATAAGGATTCTGTTTGTAGTATCATCGCTAATGGCGGGTATTTGCGTGGCAGTGGCTGGTGTAATAGGTTTTGTTGGGCTGATTATTCCGCATTTGGTTCGCATTATTATAGGCTCCGATTTTAGAATATCGCTTATAGGCTCGTTCCTTGGAGGCGGCCTCTTCCTTGTGGTTAGCGATGTGGTGGCACGTACCATTATTGCTCCCAACGAGCTGCCCATTGGAGTTATTACAGGTATTGTTGGCGGACTTATTTTTATGGTAGTTCTAAGTAACATGAAGCGAAAACCCAAACTCAGCTAAAATGACCGAGTATCTTAAAATTGATGGCATCTCATGTGGCTACTCTGGCAACTTTTCGCTGGGCGATATCTCCTTTTCGCTTAAGAAGGGCGTTTTTGCTGGCATTATTGGTCCCAATGGCTCGGGTAAAACCACGCTGTTTAGGGGTATCTCGGGCGAGTTACCTTTAAAACGAGGTAGGGTATTGCTAAATGGCGATGATATTGGGCATTACAGCAATAGGCAACGGGCGCAGAGCATGGCCATTGTAGGGCAGTTTCCCGAAACGGGCAATATTACCGTTGAGGATTACGTGCTAATGGGGCGGTTGCCGTACCGTAAGGCGTTACAGTTTTTTGAGACCGATGAGGATTACGCCATTGCCGAGAAGTACATGCGCCTTACCAATACCTATCGGTTTAAGGATAAGCTGCTGTCGCAGCTAAGCGGCGGCGAGCAGCAGCTGGCTGCAATTGCCCAGGCACTTACGCAGGAGCCTAAGCTGCTACTGCTTGATGAGCCAACATCGCATCTTGATATCACCCACCAAGTGCAGGTGTTAAACCTTTTGCAGCGACTAAACGAGGAGCTGGGGCTAACCGTTCTAATGATTATCCACGACCTTAACCTTGCCAGCGAGTACTGCGATTACCTTGTGATGATGCGGCAGGGTGAGGTGTACTGTAAGGGCACACCTACCGAGGTGCTTACCTACCAGAATATAGAGGATGTGTACAGCACCGTGGTTATTACGCTAACCAATCCAAACTCGTTAAAGCCTGCCATATTTCTGGTATCGGAGCGAATGATGAGTACTGTTGAAAAGAACAATGGTTGAGTTTATTGTACTGCGGCACGGCGAAACGGTGGAGAACAGCCAGCGCATTTGTCAGGGGCAAACTGAGGGAACGCTCTCCGAGCGCGGATGGCAACAGGTAAAGGCCGTTGCCATGGAACTATCGGCATATTCTGTTGATGCAATCTATAGCAGCCCATTGCGCCGAGCAGTAGATACGGCAATGGCGGTGCAGCAGTATCATACTAACATCAACTTGCAGCTTGATGGCCGCCTTATGGAGCGCCGTATGGGCGTTATGGAGGGGAAGGTATTCCCCGATGGATTTGACTATACGCACCCAATTCCCGAATCGGAATCGCTGGATGAGGTTTTTGCCCGCGTAAAGGAGGTAGTTCATACTCTGGCGGCAAAGCATCAGGGTCAAACCGTGCTTTTGGTTAGCCACGGCATCACCATCCGCATGGTGAAGTGCCTTGTTGGCAATATCCCTTTATCAAAGCTAAATGAGGTAGAGCTGCAACCCAATGCAACCTATTTTAGGTTTGGGTGTAGTGGTAATCCTCTTACAGTTTGCTAGATACAGGTTATTCTTATTGTGTTTTGACTTTGTTTTTTTTCGAAATATTTTTCCGCAAGGAATAAATACTACCTTTGCCCCGTATTTGGTTCCCGAGATTGATGCTACAAAATCGGGATTAAAAGGGAATCCGGTGATTCTGCTTGCAGAAGAGTCCGGAGCTGTACCCGCAGCTGTAAGTCCTGTAATAGTTCTTGATAAACCACCTAGCCACTGTTTCGCTAATAATGAAATGGGAAGGCATCAAGAATAGGACAAGCCAGAAGACCTACCACGTACACATTTATCATAGCTTTCGGGATAAAAAGCGATGTGACTGATTGATACAATCACCACTTCATTGTTCCATTTACAGCCCGGGACGTAACCGGAACCCACCGAAAGTTTATGGTTATTAATGCTTTGTTTAACCATAAATTTTAAAGGAATGTGTAAGCATTTACTATTGGGCGTGCTATGCCTTTTAGGTTTTAACTCAATGGCTCAACAGGCCGATTCGCTTAAAAGAATCGACCTAGAGGAAGTAACCATTACCACCACCCGCTCTAAAACTCAGCTTAAGGATATACCCCAAAAGGTTGAGGTTATTGATAGAGCCGTTATCATGTCTATCCCTTCCGATAATGCTGCCGAGATTCTAAAGCGTACGGCCAATATCGATATCATTCAGTATCCTGGTATGTCTGCAAGCATTGGTATGCGCGGTTTTTCGCCTAGTGCGCACTCGCGTAGCTATACCCTGCTGCTAATAAACGGAATCCCAACGGCATCAACCAATGCGTCAAGTATCAACATGGATAACGTGGAGCGCATTGAGGTGGTTAAAGGCCCCTACTCAGCCCTGTACGGTTCCGATGCTATGGGTGGAGTTATCAACATAATTACCAAGCCTATTTCAACGGAAAGCTCTGGACAGGTTACCCTGTCGGCAGGTAATTTTGGCTACATGAAGCTTGGTGGTAGCGTTAGCTCATTGCTATCGAGCAAAACGGCCATATCGCTTGGTTATACTCGCACCGAGCAGGCTAAGAACTACCGCATTGGCAGCAAGAACATCCTGGGGCTAAATCCGTTGGAGGAGGCTATGCTCGACCCAAAATCTAGCGGCGATATAATGGAGAACTCCACATTCCAGTGGCACGAGGCCACTCTGCGCCTGCAACATGCAATTAACAACCGTTGGAGCACCAGTGCCGATGTTATTTACACCTTGGCTCACGATATTAATACTCCTGGCAACTACTGGGGAAGCTACGGGCAGAGCAAAAAGGATATCGATAGGCTTAATCTACAAACCAGCATAAAGCGCACAACCGATAGTAATGTGCTTACCATTATGCCATACTTTAGTCAGGAAGCGGTTCAGAACTATTCCAATAACTCCGATACTGGCTTTGTATCGCTTAGCGCAACGGTTAGGGAGTATGGGGTTAAGGCCAATGATGCCTTTGCTTTGGGCGATGTTAAGATGCTGGTTGGTGCCGATTTGGATATCTACTCATACCTCTCAACCCGCTATAGCGATGCGGCTGTGGAAACAAACCCTTACCAACCCAACAACAGCATTGTTAAAGGAGCCGTTTTTGCTCAGGCAACCTATACGCTTGGTGGGTTGCTTGTGAATGTGGGTGCGCGTGTGGACCAAATTCGCTATGCAATTGATGCCAATGATTTGCTCAAGTCAAAAATGGCAAGCAACAGCTACACCTCGTTTAACCCATCGGTTGGGGTGCAGTACACGTTTCCTTTTAACCTAAAGGTACATGCCAGCGCTGGGCGCGCTTTCTCTGTTCCCGATGCCTTTAAGGTGGCCGGTAAGTATAGCGTTTCGGAGTATTTTCCAAAGTGGGATTACTGGTGGGTTAAGAACTATAAGGGTAATGCCGATTTGGAACCAGAGAAATCGGTTACCTACGATTTTGGTGTGGGGTACACATCGGAGAATAAACTCCTACATGCAGATGTTACGCTATTTAGCACCAACCACAGCAACCGTATAGTGGAGTACACCATTCTTGGCACCGATACCACATCGTTTAAAAATGCTAAAAGCAGCACTTACCGTGGGGTTGAGCTTCTTGCATCGGTTAATGTGGGTAAACTGTTCACCGATAAGTTCAAACTTGAGCTATATGCCAACTACACTCATCTTTTTGAGAGCACTTTTAAGGATGATAAAAAGGATGCCGCAGGCAATATGGTTCCCGTTGAGCTTGATATGCAGTACACACGCAAGGCAAACGGCTCCTTTGGGATTTTCTTTGATACCTATAAAGGCTTGTCGAGCCGATTAAACGCCCGTTACATAGGTTCTAGGCTAGAGAAGGATAACTTCGCTAAGCTTCGTCCTGCCATTAACGCTGGTAACTACTACGTTGGGGGTGGTTACACCGCAGCCGATAAGATGCTAAAGCACTCGGCTTACCTAGTGTTCGACTACTCTGTGGCCTACACCGTGAATAAGAGCAAGCGTTTTGGCATTACAATATCCAACTTGCTAGACGAGAACTATACCGAGAAGGATGGCTACAATATGCCCGGCCGCTCAATTATTGGAACATTCACATACTCATTCTAATAAACTAACCATGAAAACCACTATTAACCTTTTGTTTGCCGTTGTATTTGCGGTTTTATCTTTAGGTAGCACCTCGGCGAGCATTGCCTCCGATGAGGTTGGTAAGGTTACCGTTATTGTTGATTTTGGCGGGGGTAAAAAGCCCAAGGAGATTGATGTGCTTTTTGATGAGCCCCTTACCGCTCTTGCCGCTTTGCAGCGTGCTGCTACTGTTGAGACCCATCCGGTGGGTAAGTACATTATTGTTACTGCCATTGATGGTACTAGTGGCGAGCGTGGCGTTATGGCTTGGTACTACAAGGTAAATGGCGAATCAACGGGCAAGGTAGCCTATAGCCAGCCTGTAAAATCGGGCGATACCATAACTTGGATATACACCAAGGATGTGTGCTCACGTACCGTTGACTGCAAAAAGGAGTAGTGGTGGCACATGTTACGCTAATTACTGGGGGACAGCGTTCGGGCAAAAGCCGGTACGCGCAAACGCTAGCGGAGGAATACTCCGCTAGTCCCGTTTACGTGGCAACCGCACGCCATTGGGATGCTGAATTTACGCAGCGTATCCAGCGCCATCAGCGCGATAGGGGCGATATGTGGACTACCATTGAGCAGGAGAAACACCTTGGTGCGCTAAACCTTGAGGGTAAAACGGTGCTGTTGGACTGTGTAACCCTTTGGCTTAATAACATCTTTTTTGATAACGATGCCGATGTGGAGCGCTCGCTTAAGCAGGCAAAGGATGAGTGGGAGCAATTTACTGTCCACTCTTTCCGCTTATTTGTGGTGAGCAACGAGCTGGGTATGGGGGTAATTCCCGAAAATCAGCTGTCGCGCCGCTTTGCCGATTTGCAGGGCTGGATGAACCAGTTTATAGCCCAGCAAGCCAACGAGGTTGTGCTAATGGTATCGGGAATACCCGTTTGGGTGAAACGTGAATCGTGAGACGTGAATCGTGAAACGATATGGTAGTTGCCATAATCTTGGATGCCAAGCATTGGTGTTTCGTGTCTAGTGTTTAGTCGTTTCACGATTAACGTTTCACGTCTAACATCTTAAGTCTAATGTCTTAAATCTAATATAATGAGAACCGAACTTCAGCAAAAAATCGACCTAAAAACTAAGCCTCAGGGGTCGTTGGGGCAACTAGAGGATATTGCCCTTCAGGTTGGGCTAATCCAGAAAACGCTATCGCCATCAATAAAGAATCCGTCCATGCTTGTTTTTGCTGCCGACCATGGTTTGGCCGATGAGGGTGTTAGCCCATTCCCCAAAGAGGTTACCTGGCAAATGGTTATGAACTTTGTTTCTGGCGGTGCTGCTATCAGTGTGTTCTGCCGCAAGAACGGGGTTAACCTAAAGGTTATTGATGCTGGTGTCGATTTCGATTTTCCTGCCGATTCACCCGTAGTAAACGCCAAAATTGCCCGCGGCTCACGTAACATGCGCCATGAGCCAGCAATGACTATGGCCGAGTGCGAAGCGGCCATTAATCAGGGTCGGGAGTTGGTGAAGAATGAGGTTTTGGCCGGCTGTAACACCATTGGCTTTGGCGAGATGGGGATTGGTAACACCTCGGCAGCATCGTTGCTTATGCACCGTTTTATGGGGCTAACCATTGAGGAGTGCGTGGGTGCAGGCGCCGGAATGCATGGCGAGCGCCTACAGCATAAGCTTAATATCCTAAAGGAGGTATCAGAAAAGTACAACCCAACCACACCGCTGGAAACGCTGGCTACCTTTGGGGGTATCGAGATTGCCATGATGGTGGGTGCATACCTTGAGGCCGCTAATCAGGGCATGATGATTCTTGTTGATGGTTTCATCTCGACCTCGGCGCTACTTGCTGCAAATGCAATGAATCCTAGTGTTCGCGAGCACTGCATATTCTGCCACTACTCAAATGAGCAGGGACATGGCAAAATGCTGAACTTCTTTAATGCCGACCCAATCCTTAAGCTACGCCTACGTCTTGGCGAGGGGTCTGGTGCGGCTTTGGCAGTGCCTATTATCGAGTCGGCAATTGCATTCCTAAATGAGATGGCTAGCTTTGCTGATGCTGGCGTGTCTAATAGCAATTAGATGCTAGAATTTAGACGTTAGACTTAATGAGTCTAGCGCTACCTGTTGCTAATAGTAAATCGCTACCAATTAATTCCAAAATAGAAACAGTCAACTTGTCTTCAGAATGAAAAAGGAACTTCAGGTTTTCCTCTCCGCCATAGGCTTTTTTACGCGGATACCCTTACCCCAGTCGGCGGGGATGAATGTGCACTCGCTTCGCGATGCCATTCGTTACTTTCCGCTGGTTGGTGCTATTGTGGGCAGCTTATCGGCGCTGGCTTTTGTGGGGCTTGAGGGCTACTTCCCGCTGCACCTTTCGGTTATGCTTAGCCTTGTGGTGGGCATTCTGGTTACGGGGGCTCTGCACGAGGATGGCTTTGCCGATTTCTGCGATGGCTACGGCGCTGGCTACACCAAGGAGCGTATCCTTAGCATTATGAAGGATAGCTCAACGGGCGTTTATGGTGCCGTGGGTATTGTCTGTATGCTAGGGGTTAGGCTGTTGGCCTTGGCCTCGCTTCCGCTTTGGCTTATCCCATTGGCATTTATTGCAGCCCATGCCTATAGCCGCTTTGTTCCTGTGGTGCTTATGTTCACATCGGTGTACGTACGCACCGATGGCACCTCAAAGTCAAGCGTTGTGGGCGGTCACGCCTCGCTGCTTAGCTTAGTGGTGGCGGGTTGCATTGGGCTTGCCTCGCTGCTGTTGCTTGGTGTGTATAGCATTGCGGTTATAGTGGCGGTTAGCGCCGTGGTGTTACTCCTTTTTAGTTGGTACATAACCCGCAAAACGGGTGGTTACACTGGCGATGTGCTGGGGGCTTTGCAGCAAATTGTTGAGGTGTCGGTTTACTTAACTCTAATCGCGATAGCGTAATGAATCTCTACCTTCTTAGGCATACCGCAGTTGGCGTTCCGCAGGGATTGTGCTATGGCATTACCGATGTGCCCTTGCGCAGCACCTTTGCACAGGATTTTGATGATGTTGCAGCAAAGTTGCAAGGGATTGCTTTTGATGCGGTATTCTCCAGCCCGCTTAGCCGCTGCCATAGCTTGGCAATGCATATTGCTGGCAGTTCCCTGTCGGTACTTACCGATGAGCGGCTTGTTGAGATGAGTTTTGGCGATTGGGAGGAGCGGCTTTGGTGCGATGTGGACTCAACGCCCGAGGCCAAGCTCTTTTTTGCCGATTTTGTGCATAACCCAGCACCCAACGGCGAGTGCTTCAATCAGGTAATCCAACGAATTTGTAGCTTTGTTGCCGATTTGCCCTTTGCCGATGATGATGCCAATATCCTAGTGGTTACTCATGGCGGACCAATCCGAGCCTTCGCCACCCTGTTTAACGACCTAAACCCTTACGATGCATTCAGCGTATCCGTTGATTATGGTGAGGTGAAGGTGTTTGAGGCTTGAAGCGAAATGGAATATTGGGAGAGGAGGAATGTGAGGGAGATGAGGAAGTAGTCGGAAGTTATCGGAAGTCTAAAAGATTGTTACTGAAGCCCAACGCTAATGCCCTCAACCCCAAAGGGGTGGAATGTCAGGAGATGATGAATGTAATGAAGATGAGGGAGATGAGGAAGTAGTCGGAAGTTATCGGAAGACACAGGAGA
>DHVO01000062.1:0-1291 GCA_002412705.1 Bacteroidales bacterium UBA5206
CTAAGGCCTAGCAAATCTAGTGCTGCGTAGTTGGCTGAGGTTATTACACCCTTTTCGTTCTGGAAAATAACCCCTTGCGGAATGGTTTCAAAGAGCAGGCGAAACTTCTCTTCACTTTTTCTTTGTTCAATTTCGGCATTTATGTTATCGGTTACATTGTTAATAAGCACATGGCGCGCTTTTCGTCCGTTGTACTCAATAAAGTGAAAGGTTATTTCAACGTAAATAATTTCTCCGTTCTTTTTTAAATGGCGATGCACCCCAACTTTGTTGTAGCGTTCCTTTGTGCTATTCAAAACATTTTGAAGCGCGGGGACATCCTCCTTAGGCCTAATATCGCGGATGTTTATTGTTAGAAACTCGTTGCGCGTGTAGCCATAGAGGTTAATGGCGGCGTCGTTTACTTCAAGTATTTGGAGCGTAGCATCGTCGAATATCCACATGGGCTGTGGGTTTTGCATAAAGAGCTGCCTGTACTTTTCCTCGCTCTCCTGTACCTTTTTGTTTGCCTCTTTTTGCTTGTGGATATCGTAGGTAAAAAGGGTAATCTCTTTTACCTCGTTGTCAATAACAACTGGGCTAAAAACCACATCGTACCAGTGGTAGTCGCGAGCATCCGTTTCGGCTATAAACTCTATTCGTTGTGGAACTTTAGTGCTAATTGCATCAAGAAATGTTTTCCACACGTTATCTCTATGTGCTGGGTGGGTAATGTCCAGTATGTTAATGCTAAAGAACTGCTCGTCGGTTTCGCGTTGTCGTCGCCTGTTAACAAATTTAAAGTCGCCCTTTAGGTCGGTAACCACAATGTAGCTGGGGTTGCTGTTGAGTACCGATAGTAGGAAACTTTCCGTTTGCTTTATCTTTTCCTGAGCATTGATGTGCTCCGAAATATCGGTGAACGAAACAAAAACCTTACAAGGTTTTGAGTTGGAATCATCAAACTCAGGTATTGCACTTACTTGTAACCAGGTTATTTTATCGTTTTTATCTAGTCCTAAAATTCTATTGGTAACACTTTTACCCGTTTCAAAAGCAATTACCGATGGAATTTCGCTTGCCTTTAACGGTTTTTTATCTGGTTTGATAAATAGCGATGGAATGGTTTTGGGACTTAGCATTAACAGAGAGTCGCCTAGCAGCAATTTTGCCACCTTGTTGTATTTAACTACTTCGCCTTTTTTATTATAGCAAATAACACCCTGGTTAATTGAGTCAAAAAGTTCAATGAGCAGATTGCCGTGGGTGTTATCTTGGAATGAGTTGGTTTTTGTATTACTCATTTTTTAAA
>DHVO01000062.1:1313-2581 GCA_002412705.1 Bacteroidales bacterium UBA5206
ATAGAATATGGGTATTTTGTAGCTTTGTGGCAAATAGTTAACTTTAATAAAATAGTAGTTGCGATATTTTATACACCTAGCCTACAATGGGCTAAACTACCGTGGCTGGCAGCGACAGGCTGGCGTTACAACCATACAGGAGGTGCTTGAGGAGAGTCTTAAAACGATTTTTAAGCGTAGGATATGCCTTATTGGTTGCGGCCGTACCGATGCTATGGTGCATGCCAATCAGTACTTTGCCCATATTGATATTGCAGAATCCTTCAACTTTGACCTGAAGTACCGATGGAATAGGGCATTGCCCCCGGATATCTCCATTTTTGATGTAATACCCGTTGAGGGTAGAGCCCACGCACAGCGCGATGCCCTTTGGCGTACCTATGAGTACCACATACACACCTATAAGGATCCCTTTTTGGCTGGGTACAGCTCATATTATCCTATCGAAGATCTTAATCTGCCTGCAATGGAGGAGGCTGCAGCAATACTAACCCGTTACACGGACTATAGCGCCTTTTGCAAGAGTCCGCAGAAGAACGATAGCAATATCTGCAATGTGGTATCAGCATTCATTGTTGCCGATAAGAATAAGGAGCGGATTCGATTTCAGATTACAGCCAATAGGTTCCTTAAGGCAATGGTTCGTATTACTGTGCGTAGGTTGCTTGATGTGGGGGAGGGCAGAATATCGGTTAGCGATTTTGAAAGCTACCTAGCCGGAACACAAAAGGCTCCCGAGGTTTTTCCTGCTTACCCACAGGGGCTTTACTTATCAAAGGTTGTTTACCCTTTTCTTGAATTACCAACACGGGAACGATAATATATTCTATATAAAGCAAGGGACTGCCTAGCTTGTGGCAATCCCTTGCTTCTCTTTCACTCCTTCATATTAGTGACAAGTTACAGATAGAACACAAAGAACACAGATTAAACAGATGGCACGGATTTGCACTAATTTTTATTTGTGAAACTAGGGATTTCAGTTACTTCTTCATCTCCTTCCTCTTCCTCATCTTCCTTAATTAGTTANNGTTACAGATAGAACACAAATTAGACAGATGGCACGGATTTGCACTAATTTTTATTTACTAAACTAAGGAATTCAATTACTTCTTCATCTCCTTCCTCTTCCTCATCTTCCCTTAATTAGTTACAAGTTACAGATAGAACACAAAGAACACAGATTAAACAGATGGCACGGATTTGCACTAATTTTTATTTGTGAAACTAGGGATTTCAGTTTCTTCTTCATCTCCTTCCACTTCCTC
>DHVO01000062.1:2702-16998 GCA_002412705.1 Bacteroidales bacterium UBA5206
CCAGTTACTAGATACAGAACTCTGATAACTTCCGTTAACTCCTTCAAATTCATTCTATTCTTATAATTCATCTGCTGTTTCACCCCTTCGGGGTTTAAAGAAAAGAGGGAGCCCTTTCTTTCTACAAATATGCCACCCCGCTGGGGTTGAAGAGAACTTAAATAATTCCGACAACTTCCGCTGTCTTCCTCTTACTCCATCCACTCCCTCATCTTCCTATACTTGTTACAGGTTACCTGTTACGAGTTACTGAATTCTGATAACTTCCGTTATCTTCCGACTACTNNTCTTCCTCATCTCCCTCCTCTTCCTCTAATAGGATACTGGATGATTGATTATGGGGTGCTGCGTTTCCGATAGCTTAAGCACCTCGCGTAGCTTTTCAAGGTTCATCGATACACGTGGACGGGTTTTTAGGCCAAGGGCAGCGCAAGCAATGGACGCGTTTTGCGACACAATACCCGCATCAATGGCAGCCCAGTTTAGTTTAATCGCATCGTCGCCACGAGTAAAGCGGGCGATATCCGATACCATAACCAGCATAACGGGTGCGTTGGCAAAGTTTGCTTGCCTGTCGGATACAAATGCGCGGTGGTCGCCTTCCGTAACCAGAGTAAGCTGATGATTCTTAGCATCGTAAAGGTATGCACCAGCCTTAAGGATTACGTACACATCAACATCTTGGCAGTTCATGGCCGATGGGGCAGTGCGCTTGCCCGTTTCGGGGCGGTTAATACCATTGGTTGCCCATAATAAATCCGATAGGTCCTGTAGCTCTACCTCCTTGTCGGAGAAAGCCGTTGCCGATGCTCTTTGTTGTATTGCCTGCATGGCGCTTAAACCCCTATCGGTATTTGGAGTGTTAAGTTTAACTGTTGCTGGTACTTGGGCTATTACAGAGGGCACAAACAGCGCCACAATGGCTAGTAGTAAAAGATGTTTTTTCATTTGTGTTGATTGGTTAAGGTTCTGGCTGCAAAGTAGCAATAAGCTTACAAAGATTCAACAGGTGAGTCGTAAATGGGCTTACGTACCCTGATTGCCATTGCGCTAAACAAAACTTTTTTTACATTTACTTTACACAGGGGTAGGGTTTTCTACTCCTGTGTGTTTATGTAAACCCCTTTAACCCCTTTTTTATGAGCCAAATAGAGACCTGTATGCGGTGTGCCAACCGAAAGCACGATATGCAGCAGGGTGTAATTTGTGGACTTACAGGAGCAAAGCCCACGTTCTTGCTACAGTGCAGCGAGTATAGCTACGACCCAACTACCGAGAAGGTTACCTTTGATGGAGGCGTTAGACCCAATGACCAGCGCGCAAAATTGGCCATGCTAATGGTTGGTATTGTAATGCTGCTGGACATAGTATCGTTCTACTCCGATTACCTACAGTACTCCCTATTAACCGCTTTTCAGGCAGGCGAGTCGGTAACCGACGAGATGCTTACAAGCAACGATTCCCGCCAGCAGGTGGTTGGCATAGTATCGCTGATTTTTTATGTTATTTCCGGCATTACGTTTATACAGTGGTTTAGACGGGGGTATTACAACTTACACCAACGGATAAAAACGTGTAACCACACCGATGGTTGGGCAGCAGGAGCCTGGTTTGTTCCCATTGTGTGCTTGTATCGTCCATACCAAATAATGCGCGAGATGTGGGTGGAGACAGCCTTAGTGCTAAAACGAAAAAATGAGGATTACATGCCATCGGAAAACCTTACGTTAATAGGCATTTGGTGGACTATCTGGATTATCTCCTCGTTTTTGGGTAACATCATATTCCGAACCTCGTTCCGCACCGAAACCGTTAACGAGCTTATGAACTCAACCGTGGCAAGTATGGTGCTTTCTGTATTGGGAATTCCCTTAGCGCTGGTAACCATTGCCATAATTAAGAAGTACGACCAAATGGAGCAAATGCTTGATAATAGTCATGCGTAGGGCATCATCAACATATAAAAACCTCCGATTGGGCTACTCAATCGGAGGTTTTTGTTGCTATACAATTCGCCGTCGGCTCCACATAAAGTAACCGAGCACATATAGCATACTAACGCCTATTAAGCTGTAGGCTAAATAAAATGATAGCTCCTTTGCCGTTCTGCCCGCAATGTTCTGAAATGTCATCATACCTAAAGCATAGGGATGAAAATGAATGTGTTTCCATCCTTGTATAAGAATTCCTGCCGAAATAAATCCTACAACACCAACGCCAAAGGGAACAAGTGAGTTGCTGTACCTAAGGGCAACTAAGAACTGAATACCCATAAGGAAAAGGCACGATAGCGCCACAAGAATAGTGTTTTTTGCAAAGGTTAAGAATATACCCAAGTCCAACCAGAATAAATCAGGATGCTTAAGGCTTAAAATCCATATACCCAAAAGTGAGAAAAGGCTGTAAAGGGCGAGGCTTATAAAAATCAGGATAAAAGCCATGCTCCATTTGGCGTTGTATGTAGCAAAGTATGATACAGGATACGAGAGGAGGTCTTTTAGCGATTGCGATTTAAACTCAATTTGGTGCACAAGTATGGTTAGCAGTATTAGGTAAAAGGGGAATAGCATATTTGCCGATATCGATAAGCTGTTCTGTAGCATCGATTCTATTCCGTTTGTTCCGGGCTCAACTAATCTATCGGCCTTTGAGAAGTAAATAATGGTTACCATTCCCGCAATAAGTAGCGGAGCAAGGGTTGCAAGGGCAATCGCATAGGAGCGTTTGTATTTGAGTATCTCTATTCGTGTTGCGGTAAATAGCTGTTTTATCATGGCTTCTGTTTTACTGGTTGTTGTTGGTTAGCTCAATAAATACCTCCTCAAGGTTGTGGTGGTGGGCGGTAAGGCTAAACACATCAATGCCCTCCTCTACAAGGAATCGGTTTATGGCGGCAATTTGCATCTCGGATTCAACGCTCATGCTAAGGGTTGAGTTGTGATTGTGCACTGCATCAATCCCCTGTTTTTTTAGTGCCGATTTGGCCTTTTGCACATCAATCACCTTTACGTCAAGCTTGCTTTCGCTGGAGTCGTTTAGCCCTTCAATTGTACCCTGATACAGCACACGCCCCTTGTGGATAACGCTAACATGCGTACACATCTTTTCTATTTCGGACAGCAGGTGGCTCGATACAAATATTGTTTTGCCATGCTCTCTGTTTAGCGATACAAGCAGCTCGCGAATTTCCTTAATTCCGTTAGGGTCTAGGCCATTTGTGGGCTCGTCAAGGATAAGCAGTTCCGGGTCGTGAATTAGTGCCTGCCCAATGGCAATGCGTTGGCGCATCCCTAGCGAGTAAGCTTTTACCTTGCGATTGGCAAACTCGGCCATGCCCACAATTTTAAGCACCTTGGCAACCCTGTGTGCGGGGGCGCCGTAGTATCGGCGGGCTAGGTCAAGATTTTCGGCTCCCGTTAAGTGGCCGTAAAGTGAGGGTTGCTCAACAAAGCGCCCTAGGCGCTTAAGCAGACTTACCCTGTGCTTGGTAACATCCTCGCCAAACAGGAATATCTTTCCCTCACTGGTGCTAAATAGGTTAAGCATTAGCCTAATAAGCGTGGTTTTGCCCGCACCGTTTGGTCCAAGAAATCCGTAAATACTGCCTTTGGGTACCGATAGACTTACATCTTTTAAAATCTGCGTGTTGCCTATGGCAAACGACAGGTTCTGAGTTTCGATAGTTGGTTTTATTCTGTCCATATCTGGCTTATTTTCAGCTAATGTTGCGTATTTCTAACCCCATTGCAAACGCAATACACCAATGGCGTCAAGGTGGGTACCACTACGCTTTTGGGGGTTACCAATGCTGCGTAGGTTCTACAAAGTCTTTTGTACCTAAAATTGGGCTGTTGGTACATTACACGCAAAAGGGTAAAGGCCGAAATGGTTTTGTTCGTATATTCGAATCATGCAAAACAATATCTACAGCAAGCAGCGCATGGTGGCTCACATAGCAATGTGGCTGCTGGTGCTTATTGTGCCATTTACGCTACCAACAAATAACATACGTCTTTTTACAAAAGCCTACCTAGTTCCTTGGCTTGCAGGAGTCGCCATAAGCATAGCTCTTTTTTACCTGTTCCATTTGTTTGTTTTTGCTAAATATTTAAGGCAGGGCGCTTTAGTAAAGCTAGTTGTGGTGTCGATACTGGTTTTTGTGCCCTTTATAGGCTTTGAACTACTAGTTAACCACTTAACCAGCATGGTGTTTGGGCTCAAGTACAATGCAGTAAATGGCAGCACTATTGTGGCCAAGGCAGTTGTAAATGGCTTTGTTGTAGCCCTATCGCTCTTTGTGTCGCTGGTTGAGAACTGGTTTGCCTCCCAGCGCTACATGCAGGAGGTTGAGCGGCAGCGTATGGAGAGCGAGCTGCGTATGCTACGCTTTCAGGTTAATCCGCACTTCCTGTTCAATACGCTCAACAACATCTACACGCTGGTTTACAAAAAATCCGACAAGGCGCCCGAGGCTATGCTTAAGTTATCGTCGCTTATGCGCTACATGCTTTACGATGCCACCGATACCTTTGTGCCACTTAGTCGAGAGTTGGAGTACCTTGCTAACTTTGTGGAGCTGCAAAAGCTTCGGTTGGCAAGCAACCAGCAGGTTAGCTTTGCTGTTGCAGGCAATACCCACTCCTATGTAATAGCGCCACTGCTCTTAGTGCCCTTTATTGAGAACGCCTTTAAGCATGGCGCTAGAGCTACGGAGCAAACCGAGGTTAACATTCGCATTGCCATAGAGGGAGCGCGTTTAACCTTTTACTGCCAGAATAGCTATGTATCCAATATGGAGTCGGGCGTGAATAGCGGCATTGGTCTGGAGAATGTGAAGCGCCGTTTGGAACTGCTTTACAATGGATGTAGCGAGCTCCGCATAGACAAGGACTCAGGCACCTTTACCGTACACCTAACCCTAAACCTTGAGTAATGAGCATTAAGTGCATTATTGTTGATGATGAGCCACTGGCTGTTGAGATTTTGGAGGCCTATGTAGAAAAGCTTCCCTACCTACAGCTTGTTGGCACCTTTAACAGCAGTCTTACTGCACTTCAGTACTTAAAAGGCAACAGGGTAGATCTTGTGCTGTTGGATATACAGATGCCTGAACTTACAGGTTTTCAGTTAGTAAGCGTGCTAGACAATCCTCCGTTGGTGATTTTTACAACAGCGTACGACCAGTACGCCATTAAGAGCTATGAGCTGGAGGCGGTTGATTACCTGCTAAAACCCGTTGGGTTGGACCGATTTATTAAGGCCATTGATAAGGTGCAGAAGCGCCTTGAGGGGCATTTACCCGTTGAGTTGCAACCCAATGAGGCGAATCAGCACAAGGAACCTTTCCTGTTTATTAAAACCGAGTACCGCATTCAGCGTATAGAAAAATCTGAGATACTATACATTGAGGGGATGAAGAACTACCTCCGTGTGGTAACCCGCACCGAGAAGTTTATGACCCTGCAAAGTTTTAAGAACATACAGGAGTTCCTGCCCGAGCCCCATTTTGTAAGAGTTCACAAATCGTTTATTGTTGCGCTTGATAAAATTGATTGCATTGAGCGCAATCGCATAAGAATAGGCGATGCCTATATTCCCATTGGCGACACCTACAAAAAGGATTTGGATAGAATTATTGAGGGGCTTAACTGCTAGGTTCTGTTGAGAAATTATTAATATCTTCACTTTATAACCATAACTCTTTTATTTCTCATGGATACAGCATCGCTTTTTTATAAAGAATCGGGCAATGTTAATGTTGCCAGAATGGTGGCCGTTTACTTTATGAGTTTTCTGGCAACATTTGTTTTAGGGCTTACCTACTCTATTCTGGTGGAGATAATACCCATTGTTTACCTAAGCTTTTTGCTAACTGTTGGGTTTGGGCTTGCATTGGGATTTATTGCTCGCTTTTTTAATAGAATATCGCATAATAGAAATAAGCGGAGCCGTTTGGCTCTAGCGGCCTTTCTTGGTTTGGTTGCAAACTTTTTTCAGTGGACTGCTTACGTTGCATTTGCTGTAAATGGAGGTGTACCAACGCTGGGAGAGTATTTTAGTATTATGAGCTGGATTTTTTCTTCCCAAAGTTTCTTTGGTGTTATTGCTGATATAAATAGTGTGGGCTTATGGTCGATGTTTGGTGTTACAGTAAATGGATTTGTGCTAACATCAATTTGGATTGTTGAGTTCTTAATAATTCTGCTAGGACCAATAGTTGCTGTGTACCGCACAAAACCCTACCCATACTCTGAAGTTATGAACAAATGGTACCCTAAGCTTACTCTATTTAACGATTTTGAGCATTTGGCTACCCCTGTAAATCTCCTTAACGATTTGCAGCAGAATCCAGTGCAAGCAATACAGAACATGGAAAAAGGATTGGCGCACAGACATACTAAGGTTCATCTATACTACTTGGAACAGGAGGAGACCCAGTACCTTTCGTTCGATAAGGTAACGGTTGAGTCTGGCGAGAAGAAGAAAAAAGAGGTAACTCCAATTCTTTACAATTTTGCCATTTCTAAGCAGCACGCCAACACAATTAGCTCATTGTTCGAGAGTAAAGTGGATAAGCTGGCGCTTTAGTGGAATGTATTAGGCCAAATTTGATTGACAATTGCCATATTTTTTTTACCTTGTTTTACAGTTAACAGAATGCTGACCCTTAGGTCGGCATTCTTTGGTTAAATCCATTTACATCTTAATACAAAAATCCATGACAGACCAAGAAACCCAGCAGCAAGATGTTATAAACAAGGTTTATGAGTATGCTGCAGCCCTTATGGTGAAAGAGAAAAAGAGTGCATACGAAACCAAGCAAGCACTAATAGCAAAAGGCCTCGATAACGAGATTGCAACCATTGTTGTTGACAATCTGGAGAAAAAGATTCACGATGCTAAAAAGGAACGAGCCAATAAGGATATGCTATACGGTGGCTTATGGTTTATTGGCGGAAGTGTAGTTACTGCCGTTACCTATGGCGCTGCATCGGGCGGAGGTAGCTATGTTGTTGCTTGGGGTGCTATACTTTTTGGCGCCATCCAGTTTATTAAGGGTTTGGTTAACTCTGGCTCATAATAAAGCAAACGTGTATTTTATGGAGCCCCAAAGGGAATACCTAAGGGGCTAAGTGCCATAAAGCCTGTTGCAAAACACCCTTTGTAGCAGGCTTTTTTGTGCTGAATGGGCTATTAGTGTGTATAGCTGCAAGCGGGAAAAACACCGCGTCCTCAGCTAGCGGCTTCAATTTTATTGCTAGTTTTATACCCCAAACCTCATTTACTAAGCTTATGGCAAAAGTTACTATCGATAGAATAGACGATAAGTCCGATTTACCCGTATGGGCACGTATTGTGCTAGTTATTATAGCATTCCTGTTTATTGGCGGTATATTCCAGTTCTTTGGCGCCCTCATCTCCGGCGTATCGTTAAAGGAGATGTCGGCCGTTAAGGACATTAGCCTCGATCGCCATTTAGTTATGCAGCTCTCCGGATTCCTAGGGACAATGCTTGTAGTTTACCTCTTCTGGTGCCTTATCGATAAGCAGCCCATAAAGCGCTTGGGCTTTGCAACGCAAGGAATTGTTGCCGATATAGTGCTTGGTCTTGTGGTAGCCCTTGTTATTATTGGTGGTGGTACGCTTATACTTATGGCAATGGGCGCCCTAACCATTACCAGCATAAACGTACATGTACCCTCGCTGCTATACACCTTTGCGCTGTTTATTATAGTATCGCTAAACGAGGAGATACTTATGCGCGGCTACATTCTAAACACCCTAATGATGCGCTACAACCGTTTTGTTGGGCTGTTTGTAAGCTCCCTGCTCTTTGCCCTTATGCATGGCATGAACGCCAATATAACCTGGCTATCCATGCTAAACCTGTTCCTAGCAGGCGTAATACTTGGCTCGGTGTACATATACACCCGCAACCTATGGTTCCCCATTAGCCTGCACCTGTTTTGGAACTACCTACAGGGACCAGTGCTTGGCTACGCCGTAAGCGGGATGCCCATAAAATCGCTGGTATCGCACAAAACTATGGGGAACGATACCCTAACCGGTGGTCTGTTTGGCTTTGAGGGCTCCATTCTATGCTCCATACTGGTTTCACTTTTTGCCCTAGCCCTAATACTCTACTACCGCAAAAAGGAGCAGGCGCTACTGGCGCAGCGTGCGGCACAGCCCGAGGCCATTTAGGTTGATATTTACCCCAAAACGATACCTGTTTGTAAAAGGAACCGCATTTGCAGTTCCTTTTTTATTGTAAAAACTTGTAGGGCAGGGTAGAACGGTAGGTTATTTTTATTAGGTTTGATATGTACAACGGTTTGTCGTACCTATACCTTTTATTTTGGGTGTATATGTACGACAGGGTTGTACTTATAAGTAAGTTGGCGTGCATTAAAACGAACATGAGAGCAATTACATACATATTGATTACTTTGACTTTAATTTCTTGTGATTTCAAATCTTCGGAATACTATAATGAAGAAGCCCAAAAACTTGAAAAAGAAGGAAAATATAAAGAAGCAATTCCCCTGTTGGATAAAGCTATCGAGAAAGACCCGCAAAATATCTACGCATTGATTAATAGAGGTGTTGACAAGTCGATTCTGGAGGACTATAAAGGTGCAATTGAGGATTATTCTAAAATTATTGAGATTGATTCTGACAATGCTTTAGCATATTTAAACAGAGGGAAAAACAAGAAAAGACTTGATGATTATACTGGTGCGATTGAGGATTTTGAAAAAGCAATTAAAACTAAAGGTGGTGAACTGATTTATATGGACAAAGTTGAAAATTCATTCAATGATAATGGTTTTGAATTTGATGTCGGAATGGAAGAAATTAGATTTGAAAGAGGAATTGCAAGATATAATATTGACAGTGTTAGATTGGCTTTTGAGGATTTTAAATTCTGTCTTCAAGCAAATTATGAAAAACCTGCTTGTCATTACTGGATTGGATTAATTTATTTAGCCTATAACATGAATGATGAAGCTTGCAAAGCATTTGAGAATTCCGAAAAATTAGGAGACCCAGATGCAAAGGAAATGATTGAAAAATATTGCAATAATTAACGACACGCCAACAATGTGTATATTGCATAAGGGTTTCAGAGGTTTTCGAGCGGTATCACCCGCATCAATTTTGGGTGGTAACTTGATAGGTTTGAAGTCCGCAATCCTTTACGACATCATACACTCAACGTTGGGCGTAAGTTTATGATAACTACAAACAGGAAACAATTAAACAAACTCTTATGAATGAAATAAACCAATTTTCAGACAGAAAAGATATTTTAGGACAAGAAATCCTCCCTGTTTATATTAGGACAGAAGAGATTGAAAACGAAAAGAAAGAGAAAATTGACTACTCTAAAGTTTATCTTTTACCATCAATAAAAACTAGATACATTTCCATCTTCATAGATACTGTAACCATCATTCTATTATCTTTTGGTCTATCAAAATTATTTGATTCAATAGAAAATGTTCCTGATTTCATTAGAGGTTTGACCTTTGTTGTAGCAATAATTCTATATGAACCAATTTTAGTTTCTATTGGAGCAACATTTGGACAAGTCATTATGAATATTCGAGTTAGAAGTTTTAAGAATCCGAATAAAAAACTTAATTTTCTTTTAGTTACAATGCGATTTATCTTAAAACTTTTGCTTGGCTGGATATCTTTCTTGACAATTTCATTTAATCCGAACAGAAGAGCGATTCATGATTTTGCAAGCGGTTCCATAATGATTGAAGGTAAGATAGAAGAATAAAAACCTACCNNGTTAACTCCCCAGCGTAAGCAACAGCCAACCGTTAGCACCAATTGTATGACAAGACAGATATTTTCAAATATCACAAGAATCTTGATTATTCTCCTGACAATAATTGGAGTTTATTCGTTATCTAATTATTATGGAAGTTTAATGGAATTTCAAACAGATTTTATACTGAAAACCAATTTTTTGTTAATAATACTTATCGGAATTTTAGCCTTTATAGACTATTTAGTTAATTCAAAAAGACACTTAAATTTTAAATTGAACCCAGAATCAAAGATTTCAACGGATGAAAGTTATTTTAAAAAAATAGCCTTGAAAAGACAGTTTAATTTCTTTTCTATTCCAATTGTATTACTGGGCCTATCTAATCTCATTTTATACTTAATATTCTTAGATCTAGTTAATAACTATTGGGTTGGAGCAGTTTCCTTGATAATGGCAATTCCAATTTATGGATACATTGAAAATTCAAAAGAGTTAAAAGAGCCATATCAGGGTAAGACTATATCATATTCCATTAATGAATCAAACCTTGACTATATTGTTGACAAAAAAATGATTTCATATGACTTGAAGAAACTTAATTTTTTGCAAAGAATATCAAACGAATTGATACTAATTGACACCAAAACAAAACAGAAAATCATAGTAAAACTGAAATAACAACTGGTGCTAATAAGCAGTTGCTTTCATTGGGTCTAATGCTCCCGACCCAAAAATATTTTCGTATTTTAGTATAGCTTTAATGTGGTATAAAGCCGCTGGCCTTTAACTCCCCAGCAGCCCAAACCACCGACTGTTGGCAACTACTTTAATAGACATTGCTTTATGAAATATTTTCTTTACATATTAATAGCACTAATATTGTTAGTGTCTCTAACATATTACTTTATAAATAGGAGATTCATTTCTCATCAAGAAAAGTTATTTGAAGATTTGCAGAATTCTAATTTCACAGAATCGCCACGCATATTCAATGAAACTAGTGTATTGGATGATGAAAGATTTTGGGAGCTTATAGATATGTCCAAGCGAGAATACCCCAATAACTTCAACTCCCAAATGGAGTGTCTAACCAAGATTCTTTCGAATTTATCAGATGAAGAAATAATTGATTTTGAAAGGAGGATCAGAGAAAAGATGATAGAATTATGGAATTACAACGTAAAGTCGTTGTACCAAATAATTTATGGGAACTATTTTTCAACTGATGGATTCATTTATTTTAGATTTTGGATAATTTCAAATGGAAAAGATTTTTTTATTAAATCAATTTATGAAACTGATAATTTATCAGAAGATATTTTTAAAACAGAAGATGGTGAAATGCTATTAGTTGTAGCAGATAATGCTTTCAAGATAAAAAATATGAATAGAAAAATAGATAAACTACCTAGAGACTTATCTTTAGATGTTGATTATGATTTTGGAAATTACAGAATGACTGGAAAATATATTTCTCCATCAGATTTCAAAAAGCATTTCCCTAAATTAACGAGAAAATTTTAAAATGCATCTACAAGCATGCGATTCAACCCGCTCGGTCTAATGATCCCGACCCAAAAGTTTTTTCGTATTTTAGTATAGTTTTAATGCGGTATAACGCCGCTGGTATATAACGTTCCAGCAGTTTTTGCTGCCGACCGTTAGCGAGCATTGTAAAACGCAGCAAACAAACTAACTCACTAAAACTGAAGTCATGTTTACTGTAGAGCAAATTGAACTTGCGCACGCAAAAGTTAAATCAGGTGCCGATTTCCCTAAGTATATTCAAGAAATTAAGGAAATAGGGGTGATTGCATTTGAAACTTGGGTTACGGATAGTCATACTGTATATTTTGGGAAAGATAGCTTTCAAACAGAATCTAAACCCAAATACAAGGAGCTTAATGTTTCCGATGTTTGTAGTAAAGACAAGTTTGAAGGGTATTTAAGAATCCATCAAAAAGGAGAAACAGATTATTTCACTTTTTGTAAGCATTGTGCCGAAACAGGAATTGAAAAGTGGATTGTAAATCTTAATAAAATGACTTGCATATACTATGACAAAGCAGGAAATGAGATTCTAATGGAAGCTATACCTACATTATAACTAAACATCGAATAGCCAACACAAGCATAGTGCATGTGGGCTTTAGAGGTTTTCGAATGTTTGTGGCTCCTGAAAACCCCGCTACCGCACGATTGCATCGTGTGGTAATGAAGTAGAAGAAATAGGTTGGGCACCCCTGTTCGTTCAAGGCTCCACCGCCCAGTATTACTTCGTTCTACTGTACAGCCAACCGCATAGCATCCATGCCAAAGGATATATTTGCAAATAGAATCCTAAATGGTAGAGTTGTTAGGAGTTTAATAGGAGTTAGGCTAAGAGATTAACCCAAAACCATGTAACCCGTTAGCCCTTTTAATTCGCAAAATGCAATTGTAAGAGGTCGTAACCCAATTGTAAAAATGGCTAAGCCGCAATATTTTTATACCTTGCCAATGCCAATTTAACGCTGCAATGAGTAAGCAATTCCCTAAGAACTTCATATTTCGTAAGCCCCTGTTGGGTGCCCTTTACTACTGGCTGCTATGCCTGGGCTTTGTGCTGCTTTATATGCCTTTGGGTGCACATTCGTCAATGCATTTGGGGTATGCGGCCACAATGGCTGTATATACATTTGTGGCATCGGTTGCAGTACTGGTTGCATCGGTGGGTCTTGGCTACTTGCACTTTTTTAGCGGCATCTGGACCATTGCCAAGGAGTTTGTGGCCATAGTGCTGGTGCTAACCGTTATGGGAGCAGCGGTGTACGCCATTGGCTTTGCGCTTGAGCCCAGCAGCAATAGGCTTAACCTGTTCACCTTTGGCAATTCATTTGGGCGTAGCTTCCTAATTGGGTTGGTTCCTTTTGCCCTTTTCACGGTGCTGGGGCGGCGTGTGGCTACACCCGTTACCATCGATTCCGATGAGCACATCACCATACAATCGCAGCTAAAAAAGGAGGTGCTGCGCATTGTCCCATCGCAGCTGCTGTACGCCGAGTCCGATGGCAACTACATCAACTTTTACCTGCTTAGCGCCGAGGGGGTAAAGCGGCACAGCATACGCAACTCCATAAGCAACGTGGAGCAGCAGCTGCAATCGCTGCCCTACATGGTGCGCACTCATCGGGCGTTTATTGTAAACCTTAACCATGTAACGGGCAAGCAGGGCAACTCCGCAGGGTATCGGTTATCGGTTAGGGGAGTAGATGCCGAGGTGCCCGTTTCCCGTCAAAGGGTTGATGTTTTCGATTCGCTGTACAATCAGTTCCCTAGTTAATCTATCCATTCGTCACACTTTATTGCCGTTGGTACTCGTGGCTGCCTAGCAATTTGCCACTGGTAACAAATCCTTGCATTGTATCCCATCTGTTTGGTTGTGAGCGGGCTTCTTCATCACTTTGTGACTCAAATCTCAAAACCGATGATACTTATGAAGCGCCCATCTTCCATCTCAAAATCAGCCATTGCGCTCTTTATTATTGTTGCCGCTTCGCAGCTGTCGTGGGGGCAGCTGCTGCAAATTAGCGGAACCCTAGCGTGTGCCAGTAGCGGCAGTGCGCTTCCCTTTGCAACCGTTGCGCTACACTCGTTACCCGATTCGGCTCTTATCACCGGCACAACAACCAGCGCGCAGGGCAACTTTGCCCTTTCGGGGCAATGGCGCCGGGGGCACTACCTGCTAAAGGTGTCGTATGTGGGCTATAACCCTTTCCAGAAAGAGGTTTATGTTGATGCCGATTTGGATATGGGTTCCATTCTTCTGTCCCAATCATCCTTTGCTCTGGATGAGCTGGTTATAAGCGGCGAGAGGGTAAAGGCCAAGGTTAGCGGCAGCAAAACAACCTATAATATTGGAAGCGCTACCCTGCAATCATCGCTAAATGGTGTTGATGTGCTAAGGAGTATCCCCAGCGTACACATTGATTTTATGCAGAACGTAACCCTTGAGGGTGGCAAAAACCTAGTGCTGCTGGTTGATGGTAAGGAGCGTGATATTAGCTACCTGCGCCAGATTGATGCCAAGCAGCTGGAGCGTGTTGAGGTACAGGCGCTGCCCGATTCTCGTTACGGCTCTGAGAATGGCGGGGTTATTAGCGTTGTGCTAAAGGATCGCCAAACGGGATTTGCTGGCAATGTTTACGGCGAGTTGCCCACCGCAAGCACTGAGGTTTACCTTTTTCCCAGCTACTCCTTTAGCTATGGGAGTAGGCGGCTGGCGCTCCACACATCGTACAATGGCGAGCTAACGCGAATGCGCATTACTGAGGTTAAGCACCGCGCATCGGAGGGGTATGCGCAGCACCACCTGCAACGGGTAATGCAGCGGGGGTGGTCGCATAGGTTTGGCTATGGCGCCGATTACTTCCTCAACCGCCGCACCACGCTGAGCTACTATGGCTATATCCGCCGTTTCTCGCAGGAGCACGATGGCACCGCCGAGGTTAACATCCAAAGCGCAAGCAG